>NZ_JBGCCO010000013.1:0-221652 GCF_041262605.1 Kitasatospora sp. GAS1066B | reverse complement strand
CAAGTACGTCCAGTACGAGGACGACTCGGGCGCACGCCCAGCCGGGCGCCCAACGCCGCGGGCTCATCCGAAAAGATCCGCCGTACAGGCCCTAGAGCTGCGCGGCCGGTTGGCGGACCCCGCGCTTCGCCAGCTCGGCCCGCCAGGCCTCGGCCGGCGCGGGGTCGCCGAGTCGCGGGTTCCACAGTCGCACCACGGTGTCGTCGGTCAGTTCGTGCACCCGGCCCGCCAGGTCCCGCAGCACCCAGTGCTCGGACCGGGCGGGCCGCACGGGCAGTCCCCGCACCGGGCCTGACACGGTGTCGATCTCCCAGACCAGGGTGCAGGTGAGCGGTGCGAGGCCGGGGGCGTCCAGGAAGGCGGCGCGCCAGCGGGCCGCCGTCGTGCCCGGGTCGGTCTCCAGCCGCTCGGCCAACGCGCCCCGGTAGACGTCCAGTTGCCCGCGCAGCTCGGCGAGCCGGGCGCGCAGCGCGGCGTACCGGGCCGGGTACCGCTCGCGGACCTGGGACGGCACCCGGGTCAGCAGCTTTCCGTGCTGGTTGCGGAAGCCCAGCTCCACCGAGCCGGCCGGGTCGTAGGTGAAGACCGCCGTGTACGGGCCCACCGGCACCTTGAGGCCGCTCAGGTCGGCGCCGCCGGGCAGGCCGCGGATCGCGACCAGCTCCTCGCGTGCCTGCCGGGCGGACGTCGGCGAGGTGGCGGCCAGCAGCCGGCGGTGCTGGCCCGCACCCGGCTCCCCGGCCAGCGCTGCCAGGGCGGCCAGGCCGGCGCGGACGAAGTGGGCGGCGCCCGGCCGGAGTTCGTCCGGTGCCTGGCCCGCGTGGCGGCTCAGCGCCCGGCCCAGGTGGTGGATCGCCTTGGCGTCCTCGCTGACCACCGCCACCCAGGCGAGCGTGCCCAGCAGCGCTCCGCCGGGCTCGCTCGGCGGGCCGTCGTGCCGCTCCCTGGCCGGGCAGCCGGTCGGGTCCCCGGATCCGGCGGCCAGCAGCGTCCGCAGCGGCTGCCGGACGGCCGGTTCGAGCTGGACCAACTCCCGGACCCGGCCGAGCCATTCGTAGGCGGGCCGGACGCCGGTCGGGCGCGCGCACAGCTCGAGCAGGCGCACCGCCGGGTCCTCGTAGAGAGTGGCGCCGAGGCCGCAGCGGGCCGCGACCGCGAACGGTTCGTCGACCGGCAGCAGCGGGTCCGGGTCGAAGCGGGTGGGCAGCAGGGCGCGCAGTCGCGCGGCGAAGGCGGCCTGCTCGGGGGTCGGCCGGCTGTCCGGGTCGTGGAAGTCGGTGTGGCAGCCGAACCGTGCCGCGAGCACCGTGCGCAGGTAGGGGTGGAACGGCTCGCGCTCGGCCGGGTCCAACTCCTCGTAGGCGGCCAGCGGCAGTTCCAGGCAGCTCTCGGCAGTCGCCCAGTGCCTGGTCGGGTGCACCGGATCGACGTCCTCCAGTGCCCACCCGAAGAGCTGGTGGACCTCGGCGGCCGACCAGTCGCAGCGGGTGTCGCGCAGCGCGACGGTGGCCGCCCACTCGTAGTCGCCGGCGGTCAGGCCGGGTCGCTCCTGCTGCAGCGCCGTCGCGATCTCGCGGCGGGTGGCGGGCGGCAGGGTGTCGAGCAGCGCGGCGGTCTGCGGCGCGTGCTCGGCGCCGGTGCGCCGCTGCGCCAGCAGGTCGGCCCGGCCCGCCCGGATCAGCGCCCGGCCGAGCGGCCGCGGTCGCAGCGGCGGCCGCCGGCGCGGTCCCCAGAGCCGCGGGAACTCGCTGCCGAGCCGGAGAAGTCGTAGCCAGAGCACCGGTGCACACTCCCGTCGGACGTCCACTCGGACGCAGTACGTCCTATCGCACCGGGGGCCCGTGCGGGACACGGGGGTCCGGGCCGGTGACGAACGGGCCACGGCTGGACGGCGGGTGGCCGAACAGGCACCCACCCGGCTGGCGCGGGGCGGTGGAGCGGTGCTTGGATTTCCGCTACAGCCGCATGGCCTGACAGCACGTCGACGGGGGTTCGTCCATGGGTCGGTGGCACACGTATGCCCGGGGCCGGGGAGTGGGGGCCGCGCTCCTCGCTGCGGCGCTCTGCGCCGGGACGCCGCTCGCGTTCGCGGATCCGGGCCCGGCGGTCTTCACCGTCGCGGCCGACGGCAGCGCGTTGCTGGCGCCGGGCGGCGGCTACCAGGCGCTGAGCATCGCCGTGCTGGCCGGGGACGGGCGCTCGACCCTGGCCGGCGTCCAGCTGACCGTCGACGCGTGGCAGTTGGCCGGGGTGGGCGAGCTGCGGCTGCCCGCGCAGTGCGCCTTCACCGCACCGCTGCGGGCCGACTGCGCGCTGGGCGACCTGGCGAACGGCGGCGGCGTGCTGCAACTGGGGGTGCGGGCGGCGGCCGGTGCGGTGGTCGGGGCGTCCGGCGGCCTGCGCTACACGGTCACGGCCGCGAACGCGCGCGAGAGCGGCGGCGGGAGCGATCGGACCACCGTCACCGTCGGGGACGGCCCCGACCTGTCCGTGGCCCGACTCCCGGCGCTGATCAGCGTCGGCGCCGGCTCCCCGACGCCGATCGGCGCGGCGGTCACCGACCAGGGCGACCGGGACGCGCGCGGGCTGGTGCTCTCCTTCCAGCCGCCGGCCGGCTACGCGCTGCGGGGCGACTACGGCAACTGCTCCTACCCCGTCACCCCGGGCGGGCCGGACGGCTGGGTGCTCTGCCGGTTCGACGACACCGTGCTGCACCCGGGCCAGGTGCTGCGGCCCGCGGTGCCGATCGCGGTCACGGTGCCGGGCGGCGGGGGCGACGCGCCGGCGGGCGGGCTCTTCTCCTACGCCGTGGACGTCACCGGCGGGCCGCTGGACCAGCGGCTCTCGAACGACCTCGGCGGGCACCGGCCCGGCGGCGGCGCGTCGCTCACCCTGGTGCCCGGGTCGGGCGGCGACTTCGGGAGCGCGAGCTCCAGCAGCGTCCTGCAGAGCGTGGAGAGCGGCCTGCTGGTGCCGATCGCGAGCGATGTCAGCGGCTCGGTGGGGGAGACCGTGTCGACGGCTTTCGCCGTGCGCGACACCGGTGACCGGGCGGCACCGGCGGACCCGGGCAGCGCCGGGTTGAACGTCCAACTCCCGGCCGGGGTACGGGTGGTCGCCGCTCCGGTGGCCTGCGCGGTGGTGACCGGGACCGACACCGGGCAGTACCTGTGCCAGGAGAGCAGGGTGCTGCGGCCCGGCGAGTCGGCGGGGTTCACCTTCCAGCTCCAGCTGACCGCGCCGCTGGACCACGCGGCCGGGCACCTGACGCTGCGCGGCGCCACCGGGTCGGCCGACTTCACGGTGACGGCGCTGGCCGTCGCACCCTCGGCGGGACCGACCGGCGGATCGCCCTCGGCCGTGCTCGCCGCGCCGGCGTCGTCGGCCGCCGCCGGGCCGGTCGACGACGCCGGCACCGGCCCCTCGTCCTCGGCCCTCGCACCGCCGCTCCTCTCGTTCCCGCCCACCGACAGCGGCATCTCGCCCGGCCGACTGATACCGGCGGACGCCAGGCCGAGCGCCGGGCGCACCACCGCGACACCGGCGGCGAGCGACCTGGCCGTCACCGGCGGGCGCAGCACGCTGCCGATGGCGCTGGGCGGCGCCGCGGTGGTCGCGGGCGGCATCGCGCTCACGGTGCTGGCCACCCGCCGGCCCCGAGCCGGGAACGGCCCGACCAGGCATCGCCAGGCCCGGTCCGAACCTGGCAAGTGGTAGAGACCTGTTTGAGCGTGGCTTGACCATTGGTGGACGAATTCGGACGTTTGGGCCGGTCGGAGGCACCGTCAGATTGCGGATTGGTACAGACCTGTTGACCGGAAGGGGCGGCAGGACATACGTTCTGCGCCAATCCGCGGAAGCAGGGTCGGGCCGGGTGCGCACCCGCCTCGGCTCAGGTACACCTCCCCCACACGGCGTCCGGAACCCCACTGCCGGGCGTGACTGACTGGAGCGACCATGCCCGAACGCGCCACCGCCACACGGCAGATCGAGCGGCCCCGACCCGCTCGACGGCCCTTCCGCAAGGCGACCGTCCTCGCCACCGCGACCGCGCTGCTCGCCGGTGCGGCCGGCCTCGCGACGCTGTCCGGCGGCTCGGCCTCCGCCGCGAGCGTCAACCTGCTGACCAACGGCGACTTCGAGACCGGCACGCTGGCCGGCTGGACCTGTTCGGGCGGGCTCGGCAGCATCACCAGCACCGCGCCGCACAGCGGCGGTTACGCGCTGGCGGGCGCCGCCTCCGCGTCGGACACCGCGCAGTGCTCGCAGACCGTGACGGTCACGCCGAACACCGCGTACAGCTTCTCCGGTTGGCTCAAGGGCGGTTACGCCTACCTCGGAGTGACCGGCACCGGGACCACCGACACCAGCACCTGGACCTCCAGCGGCAGTTGGGCCGACCTCAACACCAGCTTCAGCACCGGTGCCTCGACCACGTCGGTGACGGTCTGGGTGCACGGCTGGTACGGGCAGGGCACGTACTACGCGGACGACCTGGCGCTGACCGGGCCGAGCAGCGGGACCAGCAGCGCCTCGCCGACCCAGAGCGCTTCCAGCAGCCCGACCCGGAGCGCCAGCCCCTCGCAGAGCGCGTCACCGACCCAGAGCGCCTCGCCCACGCAGAGCGCCAGCCCGTCGCAGAGTGCCTCGCCCACGCAGAGTGCCTCGCCCACCGCCTCCCCGAGCGGCAGCGCCGCGCCCGGCGGCGACGGCCTGGTCAGCACCCCCACCGGTGTGACCGCCGGCGTCAGCAACAACACCGTCACGCTGAACTGGACCGCCGCCACCGACGGCGGCCAGAACGGCAACGTCCCGGCGTACTACGTCTATTCGGGCGGCAACCTGGTCGCCACCTCGATGGGCACCTCGGTCACCGTCAGCTCGCTGCTGCCGAACACCGCCTACACCTTCACCGTCCAGGGCTATGACGTCGCCGGGCACAGCAGCGCCCAGTCCGCCCCGGTCTCCGCGACCACCGGCGCGCTGCCCACCGGCGCGGTGAAGTCGGCCTACTTCTCGCAGTGGGGCATCTACGGCAACCAGTACTACCCGAGCAGCGTGGCGGCGAGCGGTGCGGCCTCCGGCCTGAACGTGATGACCTACGCGTTCGAGAACATCGACCCGACCAACCAGACCTGCTTCGAGACCATCAAGGCCGCCGACACCAACGACAGCAACCCGAACGCGGGTGACGGCGCCGGCGACGCCTTCGCGGACTACCAGAAGTCCTACACCTCGGCCACCAGCGTGGACGGCACCAACGACGCCTGGAGCCAGCCGATCAAGGGCAACTTCAACCAGCTGCGCGAGCTGAAGGCGAAGTACCCGAACCTGCGCTTCACCCTCTCGATCGGCGGCTGGACCTACTCGAAGTTCTTCTCCGACGTGGCAGCCAGCGACGCCTCGCGGAAGAAGTTCGTCTCCTCCTGCATCAACATGTTCATCAAGGGCAACCTGCCCACCGGCGTCTCCGGCGACGCCTCCGGCGGCACCGGCTCGGCCGCGGGCGTCTTCGACGGCATCGACATCGACTGGGAGTACCCGGCCTCGGCCGGCGGCCACACCGGCAACCACTACGCGGCCGCCGACACCGCCGACTACACCGCGCTGCTCGCCGAGTTCCGCAACGAGCTGGACGCCTACGGCAGCAGCGTCGGCAAGCACTTCCTGCTGACCGCCGCGCTGCCGAGCGGCCAGGACAAGATCGCCAACGTTCAGACCGACCAGATCGGCAAGTACCTGGACTACGGCAACATCATGAGCTACGACATGCACGGCGCCTGGGACGCGACCGGTCCCACCAACCTGCAGGACCCGCTCCAGGACAGCCCGAACGACCCGAGCACGCCGATCGCCCCCGGCACCCAGAAGTACACCGTCGACAACGCGGTCAACGCCTTCCTGAACGGCGCCCCCGCGTACGGGATCCCGGGCGGGTTCCCGGCGGCCAAGCTGGTGCTGGGCGTGCCGTTCTACTTCCGCGGCTGGACCGGCGTCCCGGCGGGGAGCAACAGCGGCCTCTACCAGAGCGCCACCGGCCCGTCCGCGGCGCAGGGCACCAGCCAGGCGGCCGGCGTGGCGTTCTGGAAGGAACTGGTGGCCGGCGGCAAGACGGGCGCCGCAGACGTGCACTGGGACCCGACCACGCAGAGTTCGTGGATCTACGACGGCACCAACTTCTTCACCGGTGACACCCCGCAGGCCATCGCGGCCCGCGGCACGTACGCCACCGGCAAGGGGCTGGGCGGAATCTTCGCCTACTCGCTGGAGGCTGACGACCCGTCGGGCACCCTCATCAAGGCGATGACCGGCAGCATGAAGTAGCGGTTCCCGGCGGGACCGGCTCGGCAAGGCCCCCGGCGCGTGCGACTCGGCGCCGGGGGCCTTGCCGCGTACGGTGCGCTGCGGGTTCTACCTGTCATCACCACCTGCTAATCTCAGCCGATTTCAGCGTGGCGCACTGCCGCGGCCAAGACGGGGTAACGAGGAAAAACCATGGCAATTCGCCGGGCCAAGCAGAAGGCTCAGGTCATCGAGAAGCTCTCCCAGGTGGCACCGCCCGGGGAGACGTTCATCGCGTGCGTGCACGTGGAGACCGGCCCGAGCCCGTGGCTCAACGCGGTCTTCGACGAGGTCCCGTTGCTGGGGCTGATCGTCGCGCTGACCCGCCGGTTCTACTTCCTCACCCTCACCAACAGCTCGGTCGTGGTCAACGTCGCGAGCCGCTGGACGAACCGCCCGGGCGACGTGGTCGGGGTCTTCCCGCGCCACGCCTTCCCGGTCAGCCGGGTCAAGCGGGCCACCATCTGGAGCTCGATGTACCTCCAGCTCCCCGGTGACGACAAGCCGCGCCGCCTGAACATCCACCGCTACTGGCGCAACGAGATGGACCAGCTCTCGGCCGCCTTCCCGCCCGGGGCGATGGCGGACGGCTCGATGCCGCCGGCCGTCGCGCAGGGGATGCCGCTGCCCGGTCAGCCGTACCCGCCGCAGGGCCTGCCGCAGGGTCAGCCGTTCCCGCAGCAGCAGCCGTTCCCGCCGCAGGCCGCCCCGCAGCCGTTCCCGCCGCAGCAGCAGCCGATGCCGCCGCAGGCCGCCCCGCAGCCGTTCCCGCCGCAGCAGCAGCCGATGCCGCCGCAGGGTCAGCCGTTCCCGCCGCAGGCCGCCCCGCAGCCGTTCCCGCAGCAGCAGCCGCCGGCACAGGGCCAGCCGCCCTACGGCGGGCAGAACCCGTACGGCGGCCAGCCGGGCCACCCGAGCTACGCGCCGCACCCGGACCAGCCCTGACCGTCGGCCCCGCACCGGCCGTACCCCGCCCACCCCGGCCCACCGGGGCGGGCGGGGTACGGTGGCCGGCGTGAACGATCTCGCCGTCCGCGAGCTGCGGATCCTGGTCGCCGTCGATCGCGCGCGCAGCTTCACCGCCGCCGCCGGAGCGCTGGGCCTGACCCAGTCGGCCGTCTCACACGCCGTCAGCGCGTGCGAGCGCAAGATCGGTGCCGTCCTCTTCGACCGCGGCCGGCACGGCGCCCGCCCCACCCCCGCCGGTGAGCGCGCGGCCGCCCACGCCCGGCGGATCCTGCGGCTGCTCGACGCCCTGCCCGACGAGGCGCGCGGCGCGAGCACCAAGGTGCTGACCGGTCCGTTGCGGATCGCCGCCTTCCGCAGCGCCGCCGTTCACCTGCTGCCCACCGCGCTGACCCGCCTCGCCGCCGTCCACCCGGGTCTGGCCCCCGAGGTGCGGATCGTGCCCGAGATCGGCCCCGGCACCGCCGGCGAGGTCCGGGCGGGGCGTGCCGACCTCGGCATCGCGACCCTCAGCGGCAACCATCCGCTGCCGGACGACGTGGTCGCCGGGGAGCTGTTCGAGGAGCGGTACTCGCTGGTCCACCCGGCCGGTCACCCCGATCCGCGCACCCTGCCGCTGATCGACTGGGCCGAGAACTGCTCCTCCTACGCGCGCGAGTGGTGGGCGCTGCAGGACTGGCTGCCCGCCGCCAGGCTGGACGCGGGCGAGGACAGCGTGGTGCTCTCGATGGTCGCGCGCGGGATGGGCATGGCGATCATGCCGCGGCTCGCCGTGCTGGACGCGCCAGCCACGGTGACGGTCGCCGACCTCGGGCCCGACCGGCCGACCCGGTCGGTCGGGTACGTGACCACGCCGGAGCTGGCCCGCACCCTCGGGGTCCGGGCGCTGATCCGCGAGCTGCGCGGGGCGGCCCTCGCCTCGGCGTCGGCCTGATTGGACTCGCGCTCCCACCTTCGGCTCTACTCGGAAGCCGCCGCCGCTGTTCGAGAGGACCACCGTGCCCGAGTCCACCCCCGCTGCCCTGACCGGCGACTGCGCCAACTGCTTCGGCCTGTGCTGCGTGGCGCTGCCCTTCACGGCCTCGGCGGACTTCGCGGTCACCAAGGACGCCGGCAAGCCCTGCCGCAACCTGGACACCGACTTCCGCTGCGGCATCCACACCCAGCTGCGGCCGAAGGGGTTCAGCGGCTGCACGGTCTACGACTGCTTCGGCGCCGGGCAGCAGGTCTCCCAGCTCACCTACGGCGGCACCAGCTGGCGGCAGGCTCCGGCCACGGCGCGCGAGATGTTCGACGTCTTCCCGCTGATGCGGCAGCTGCACGAGCTGCTCTGGTACCTGAACGAGGCGCTCACCCTGGCCCCCACGGCCGCCTTGCGCACGCTGCTCGCCGAGACCGAGGCCCTCACCACCGGCACGCCCGCCGAGCTGCTCGCCCTCGACGTCGCCGCCCACCGCGGGCGGGTCAACGTCCTCCTGCTGGAGACCAGCGAACGCGTCCGCGCCGGCGTCCCGGGCAAGAAGCGCGACCGCCGCGGCGCCGACCTGATCGGCGCCAAGCTGGCCGGCGCCACCCTGCGGGGCGCCGACCTGCGCGGCGCCTACCTCATCGCCGCCGACCTCAGCCGCGCCGACCTGCGCTGCGCCGACCTGATCGGCGCCGATCTGCGCGACGCCAGGCTGCACGGCGCCGACCTCACCGGCGCCTTCTTCCTCACCCAGCCCCAACTGAACGCCGCAAAGGGTGACGTGACCACCAAGCTCCCGGCGAGGCTGACCCGCCCGGGGCACTGGTAGGCACTGGGCTGTCGCGTCGGACGATCCGGGTCTGTCTGAAGTAGTTCAGATAGACATTCGGCATGGCTGTCCAGACCTTTGCGTACAGTGCCTTCCTGCGCGGCCCCTCCCAGGTGCTGCCCTCGCTCGACGACGCGGACGTGATACTCGAGCGCCGCGACGAGGAGAACCTCGTCCTGATGCGGGTCGAGCGCTTCGAGGCGACCGCATCGGGGCTGCGGATCGCCGCCCGCTCCCTGGCGATCCTGGCCGGCCGGCAGCCGGACCTCGCCGAGGAAGTGCTCGCCGAGGAACTCCCCTGGCTGCACTGGCTCCCGGAGACCGAACGCGGGACTTGTGTCCGAGAGCTGCTCGCCGACCTGGTCGCCGGAGCCGACACCGGCCTCCTGCTGCCCTTCGCCCGCAACCTCGCCTCCTGGCGCGCCACCGCCGAGGTGTGGTCCGACCCGAAGCCGGCCCGTGAACTCCAGGGCCCCTTCCCCGGCGACGGGCCGCAGGTGCACCGGCCGCTGCCGGAGGGCGCGAAGTGACCGACCGCGGTGAGGAGCTCCCGCGACCACGCCCGTGGAGCGTCCGTGCCGTCGACCGCCAGGCGCACCTGGGTTGGCAGCAACTGCTGAAGCAGGTGCCCGAGAACATCGACCGTGCCTGGGTCGCCGTCACGGGAGACCCGCGGCAGGTCGACCAGCGGCAGCACCCGCTGAAGGGAGCGCTCGGCGTGGTCAAGGTCGCCGGCGCGCTTCCGGAGCAGTGGCAGTACGAGGTGACCGGGGGCGGCCGGATCTGGTACGCCATCGACGATGAGCAGCGAACGCTGTGGATCACGCGCGCGGGAAGCGGTCACCCGAAGCAGACCGAGACTCGCGGGCACCGCTGAGCTCGTTCCGGCGGCGCAGAATGTCGGTGTGACAGCTGCGACGGATCATGACGCCCCCACCGCCCAGGCCTGGTCCGCGCTCGGTGGCCCACCGCAGCTGCTCGACGGCGTGACGTACCACCGCGCGCCGGGCGCGCTCCCCGCTCGGCTGCCCGTCCTGCGGCTGGCCCGGGCCACGGTCGGGGTCTGCTCGCTCGCGGCCGCCGAGTTGCTGGCGGTGCGCAACGGCGGTGCGGTGCCGGCGCTGGAGGTGGACGAGGCGGCGGTGGCCACGGCCTTCGTGAGCGAGCGTCAGCTGCGGATCGACGGACGGGCCCTGACCGCCTTCGCCCCGCTCTCCGGCTTCTGGCGCACCGCCGACGGGTGGGTGCGCACGCACGCCAACTACCCGCACCACCGGGAGCGGCTGTTGACCGCGCTCGGCACCACGCCCGAGCGGTTCGGTGCCGAGCTCGCGGGGCGGGCGGCGGTCGAGGTGCAGGAGACGGCGTACGCGGCGGGGGCGCTGGCGGTGGCGGTCCGCGAACCGCGGGCGGGGGACCAGCCGTTGGTGGAACGCGGCTCGAACGGTCCGACCGCCCAGCGGCTCGCCCCCGCCCCGCTCCCCGCCACTGGCGTGCGCGTCCTCGATCTCACCCGGGTGATCGCCGGCCCCGTCGCCACCCGCACCCTCGCGCTGCTCGGCGCGGACGTGCTGCGGATCGACTCCCCGCGCCTGCCCGAGAGCGAGGACGCGCACGCGGACACCGGCTTCGGCAAGCGCTCGGCGCTCCTTGACCTGGACCGCCCTGCCGACCTCGCCGTGCTGCGCGAGCTGATCGCCACCGCCGACGTGGTCGTCACCGGCTACCGCCCCGGCGCGCTGGAACGGTACGGGCTGCTGCCGGACGGCGTGATCGTGGCCCGACTGCGCGCCTGGGACCGGCGGGGGCCGTGGGCGGACCGGCGCGGCTTCGACAGCCTGGTGCAGGCAGGCTGCGGCATCGCCGCCATCGAGGCGAGCCCGGACGGGCACCCCGGCGCGCTCCCCGCGCAGGCGCTCGACCACGGCACCGGCTACCTGCTGGCAGCGGGAGTGCTGCGAGCGCTGACGGAGCGCCAGCAGAGCGGCCGAGCGACCCTGCTGCGCCACTCGCTGGCCGGCACCGCCCAGTGGCTGCTCGGGATGGACCGCGAGACGGCGGACGGCGAGCCGGGCACCCCCACACCCCGGCTCGCCGAGACCCCCTCCCCCTACGGCCTGCTCCGCCACGCCCGCCCCCCGATCGGCTACGCCGGCGCTCCCGCCACCTGGGCGTCCGGTCCGACCCGCTGGGGCAGCGACTACCCTGCCTGGACCACCGGCTCCTGAAGCTCCGTCACCCAGCAGGCCCGGTCCTCGGGGCACTCCAGGTAGAGCTCCCTGGTGTACCCCGTCGACCGCCAGCCGTTGGCGTCGATGGTCGGCTCGTAGTAGGCGATGCCCGGCCCGGCGGGGTCAGCCGGGAGTCCGCCACTCGCCGGCACAGCTCGTCGAAGAGCGGACCGGCCACCGGGCCGATCTGCTCGGGCTGGTAGCCGCCCGCCACCGCGCTCAGCTCGGCGACCCGGACTGCCGCGATCGGCACCACGAGCCCGCAGCCTCGATGTCTCAGCTGAGGCGGGGAGTTGTTACCTTCGATGACGATCTTCATGTGCGGGCTGGACCGTTGCCGGTCAGTGCGAGTCGGCGGGGACGGGCGAGAGCCGGTAGGCGCCCTCATGAGTGACGACACGGCCGGCGGTGGGCGGCGCGAAGTGGGTGCCCAGGACGAGGGTGTCCGTACTGGCGAGCGAACCGAGCAGCCTGCGGCGCGAGGCTTCGGACTGCTCGGGCTCGATGTCGACGCAGGCACCGATGGTGGGGTGGGCGAGCTGGACGGGGTGGTGGATGCAGTCGCCGGTGATCAGTGCCGTCTCTGCGCGGCTGGTCAACTCAAGGGCGATGTGGCCGGGGGTGTGCCCGGGGGTGGGGATCAGTCGCAGGCCCGCGACGACTTCGACACCGTCTGCGGGGACGTCGACGAGGTCGAGCAGTCCCGCCTCCTCCACCGGGATCACGGAGTCGCGGAACATCTGCTCGCGCGCCTCTTCCATGTCGTACCCGGCCCAGAACTCCCGCTCGACGCGCGAGGTGATGTAGCGGGCGTTGGGGAAGGTGGGAACCCAGTCTCCGTCCACCTCGTGCGTGTTCCAGCCGACGTGGTCGGCGTGCAGGTGGGTGAGGATCACCAGGTCGACGGAGTCTGGGGGGAATCCAGCCGCCGTGAGGCGCTGAAGGTAGTCGGTGTTCAGGTTGTGCCAGGCGGGGTTGGCCCGCTCCTTGCCGTTGCCGATGCCGGTGTCCACCAGGGTGCGCAGCCCGCCGACGGTGAACGCGAAGCTGTGGCTGTCGATGTGCAGGACGCCCTCGTCGTCGGCGAAGTGGGGGCGCAGCCAGTCCTGCCCGGCGACGACGTCCGGGGTGGCGTCGGGCAGCAGCCACGGTCCGGTGGCGGGCGGCAGGAGGACCTCGTCGATGCGGTGGACGGTGACGTCGCCCACGGTCCAGCAGGGGATGGCGGTCGGGTCGGTGGTCGGTGGAGTGCTCATGATCGGTTGTTTCCTCTGGTCTCGTTACGGAAGGTCGTTGTGTGCGCTATGGGCTGCCGTGCGTCTCGACATGGCGAGTGCAGCCAGGCCCGCGACGGCGAGCAGGGCGGCGGTTACGGCGTAGGCGTGGGCGGCGGTGTTAAGCCCGTAGTGCTGGGTGGCGGCGCCCGCGGCGATGGCGGGCAGGCTCATGGACAGGTAGCTGAGGACGTAGTAGGCGGCCAGGGTCGCGGCGCGGTCCTGCTCGTCGAGTGAGGCGAGCGTCATGCGCAGCGCCCCTTGGGAGACGGCCCCGAAGGCGACGCCCGCCAGGGCCGCGCCGCCGTAGACGGCGGGCAAGCCGGAGCCGTGCATACCGAGCAGGCTCAGGGCCGCGGACGCAATGACGGCCAGGCTTCCGCCGGCGGCGGCGGCGCGCGGCGCTGTGCACCGCAGTGTCCACACGGTGAGCGTGGCCGCGGCGGTGAGCACGAAGAAGACCATGCCGCCGGCCGCTTGTGAGGCACCGGGGGCCACGAGGTGCACGAGCGCCGGTCCGAGGGAGGAGTAGAAGCCCCCCAGGGCCCAGACGGCGACGACAGCGGTGCCGACCGCCAGCAGGGCGCTGCGCGCCGACGACGGCACCGCGAGGTGAGGGCGCAGCGACCGCAGGGCACCGGCGTGTGCGCGGGCCGTCTCCGCGGTGAACGTGACCGCGATCGCTTGGGCAGCGAAGAGGACCGCCAGCAGGACGTACACGGTGACCGTGGGCGCGGGGGCGAAGCGGACGAGGACGGTGGAGGCCAGGACGCCGGCGGCCATGCCCGCCACCGGGGCGATGCTGTTGGTCAGGGCGGACCGGCCCGGGCGCAGGGGGTCCTGCAGGTCGAGGAGGGCCGCTCCCGCGGCGCTGGTGGCCGCGCCGGTGGCCGCTCCCTGCAGGATCCGGGCGGTGATCAACGCTCCGGCGCCGTCCGCCGAGGCCAGCAGCACCATGGAGGTGGCCTCCAGCAGCAGGGCGCCCACTAGGACGGGGTGCCGCCCGAGGTGGTCGGAGAGCGCACCTGTGATGAGCAGCGCCAGCAGCAGCGTCAGGGAGTAGGCGCTGAAGACCATGGTGATGGTGAGCGCGGACAGGTCCCAGGCGTGTTGGTAGTGGGGGTACAGCGGCGTCGGCGCACTGGATGCCGCGAGGAGGGCCGCCAGGATCGAGGCGTCCAGGACGAAGGACGCCGCGTGCTTGGCGGTCTGGGTGCGGGCTCCCGGGTGGCTGGATTGCGCAGGTGCGCGGGGTGTGACGGTGGGCATGAGATTCCTCGGCGCTAAACGCAATGAGTTTGCTTTAAGCCACCGTAGGCTCTACCGTCGACTAACGCAAACATTTAGCTTTTGGTCGGGGATTGCTCCGCCCCTCCAGCCCTGAGGAGAGAGAAGTCCATGTCCTGCGCTGAACTCACCCCGCCGGAAGCGGCCCGCTGGGCCGCCCGCACCGGGCTCCCGCTGCCGGCCGACCGCCACGCTGCGGTCGCAGCCACCGCCAACCACATCCACTCCGTCGTCGCGGTCCTGCGGGAGCTGGACTTCGGGGACACCCCGCCCGCCCCCGCCTACCGCGCGGAACAGGAGATGCACGATGCAGCCGTATGAACTGTCCCTGAACGCAGCCGCCGAGGCGATCCGGGCTCGGCAGCTATCCCCCGTCGAGCTGGCTGACTCCGTCCTGGAGCGCGTCGAACAGGTGGACCCGCACCTTCAGGCCTACGTCACCGTCACCGCCGAGCACGCCCGCCGGGCCGCGCGCGAAGCCGAGAACGACATCGCGGCCGGCCACTACCGTGGTCCGCTGCACGGCATCCCGATGGGCCTCAAGGACCTGATCGACGTCGCCGGCGCGGCGACGTCGGCCAGCTCCCGTGTCCGAGCCGACCACCGCGCGCAGGCCGACAGCACCGTCGCCGCACGCCTGTCGGCGGCCGGAGCCATCCTGGTCGGCAAGACCCACACCCACGAGTTCGCCTACGGGCTGACCACCCCGCAGACCAACAACGCCTGGGACACCGGCCGGATCGCCGGCGGCTCCAGCGGCGGATCCTCCGTCGCCGTCGCCGCGGGCACCGCCACCTTCACCCTGGGCACCGACACCGGCGGATCGATCCGGGTGCCCGCCGCGCTGAACGGGGTGGTCGGCTTCAAGCCGACGTACGGCCTCGTCTCCCGCCACGGCATCACGTCCCTGTCCTGGTCACTGGACCACGTAGGCCCGATCACCCGCACCGTTGAGGACGCGGCCCTGGTCCTGACGGCGCTGGTCGGACACGACCCCCGCGATCCCGCCTCCCTGCCCGCACCCGGCACGGACTACCGGCCGGTCGCGGACGCGGACCTGACGGGCCTGCGCGTGGGCGTGCCGCGTACCTACTTCTTCGACCACGTCGATGCGGAGGTGGAAGCCGCCGTACGGCGCGCGATCAACCAGCTCCGGACCCTTGGCGCACGCCTCGTCGACGTCGAGATCCCCATGACCCGCTACATCCAAGCCACTCAGTGGGGCCTGATGGTGCCCGAGGCAACCGCTTACCACGAGCGCACCCTGCGCACGGTCCCCGAGCTGTACCAGGCCGACGTCCGCATCCTCCTCGAGGCCGGCGAACTGATGCCCGCCGGGGACTACCTTCGCGCCCAGCGCGCCCGCACCCTCATGCGGCAGGAATGGGCGCGCATGCTGCAGGACGTCGACCTGGTCGCCGCCCCCACCGTCCCGGCAACCGCGGTCAAGGCCGGCCAGGAGACGATCACCTGGGCCGACGGCACGGTCGAGGGTGTCTCCGACGCCTACGTACGCCTTTCATCCCCTGCCAACATCACCGGGTTGCCGTCCCTGTCGGTACCGGTCGGCCACGATGCGGCGGGTCTGCCGATCGGCATGCAGCTGCTCGGGCGACCGCTTGGAGAGAGCGTGCTCATGCGAGTCGGCCACGCCTACGAGCAGACCCAGCCCGCCCGCGAGCTCGCGCGCGCAGCCTGAACGAGTGCTGCCGGCCCGGCCGAACCATTCCATCCGGGCCGAAGGCGCCGCTCCTCGCAGGCATGCACGAGGTGGCGGTGCGTACACGGCTCGTGGCGAGAAGGTCGTCGAACGAGTGGCCGGTTCGTCGCCCGGAGGTTGGGTTCGCTAGACGCAATGATTTTGCTTTAAGGTGGGTTCTATGAGCAGGCAGATGGTGCGCCCTGGTGGGCGCAGCGCCCGGGTCCAGGCGTCGGTCCACGCCGCCGTACACGAACTCGCGTCGGAGGTGGGCCGGGACGCCCTGACGGTGCCGCTGGTCGCCCAGCGTGCGGGTGTGACGCCGTCGACGGTCTACCGCCGCTGGGGGGACCTGCAGGAGCTGTTGTCGGACGTAGCGGTCAAGCGTCTGCGGCCCGATACCGCGCCGGGGGACCACGGTGCCCTGGCATCCGACCTGACGGCCTGGGCCGAGCAGTTCCTCGACGAGATGGCCCATCCCGCCGGTCGCTCCTACATCCGCGATGCCCTGCTCGGCGACCCGGACGGCAGCAACGCCGGCCAGTGCTCGGCCTACGCCGCCGACCAGATCGACTTCATCCTCACCCGAGCAGCTGAACGTGGGGAGAAGACGCCCGACGTCGAGACGGTCATCGACCGCGTCGTCGGGCCCATGATGTACCGCATCCTCTTCCGTCCGGACGGACTCGACGCCGCGTACGCGCGCCGACTCGTGGCGGAGATCCTCGGCTCGACCGGCCCGTGACCAAGGGGTCGCACCGGCGTGCCCCTCTGGCAGTGCCTCCGATGACCCTGACACGGTGTGAGGGTCAAGCGCCGGCGACACTACGCGAAACGGCCTGACCCCGGCAGGTCGGCCGCGCCGCGCCGGGCCTACGCTCCGAGGATGACCGAGATCACCGAGATCACCGAACCGCTGCGCACCGTCCGCACCGAGCGGCTCGAACTGCGGGCCGTCGGCCTCGACGACCTGGAGCCGCTCTTCGCGATCAACTCCGACCCCGAGGTCTGGCGGCACCGGCCGCAGGGGCGGCACACCGAGATCGGGCAGACCCGGGAGTGGATCGAGCGGGCGGTGGAGGGCTGGGCCGACGGGCTCAGCTACTGGACGGTGCGGCTGCGCGGCCCGGGCGGCGCCGGCGGTGAGAGCGACGGCGGCTCGGGTCCGGTGGTCGGCATCGGCGGCGTGCAGACCCAGGTGGCGCGCGCCCACTGGAACCTCTACTACCGGCTGGCGCCCGCCCACCAGGGCAAGGGCTACGCGACCGAGCTGAGCCGGGCGGCGCTCGCCGCCGCCCGGCAGCACACCCCGCAGCTGCCGGTCTTCGCCTGGATCCACCCCGACAACCCCGGATCCCGCTCGGTGGCCGGGCGGCTCGGGCTGATCGACCACGGGCTGCGGCTGGACCCGATCTACCACGACCTGCTCCACCTCTACGCGGACCGCCCGCAGTCCGAGTGGCCGGCCAGGGCCGTCTTCGCGAACAGCTGAGAATCAGTCAGCCGCCGGCGACCCTTCGCCAGTTCACTACGACTTCACCATCGGACAGCTCCTGCCTCCTGTTGCGTTCAGGGCCGCTGTGGCAGCCTGTGGCACGCACGACGGGGGGCACCGCTGTGCTCCCCGGACGGCGATCTACGCGCGTTCCGTCGCGGGCGCGCGATCGCGCCCAGAGAGGGAGCAGGATGCGCAAGAGCAAGGTGCTGGCCCTGTCGCTCGCGGCCGGGCTGGGGCTCGGGATGATGTCCGCGGGAGCGGCGTCCGCCGCGCCCGACCACCATCGCCCCGGCCAGAGCAGCTGCCAGATCTCGTCCGACGGACGCGATGTGCAGCACGTGATCTACCTGCAGTTCGACAACGTGCACTTCAGCCGGGACAACCCCAACGTGCCCTCCGACCTCGAGCAGATGCCCCACCTGCTCGACTTCCTGGAGAGCAACGGCACGGTGGACGACAACCACCACACGCCGCTGATCGCCCACACCGGGGACGACATCCTGACCTCGATCACCGGTCTGTACGGCGACCGGCAGGGCCAGGCGGTCTCCAACTCGTACCGCTACTACAACCCGAACGGCACCACCAACTCGGCCAGCAGCTTCGCCTACTGGACCGACGGCGTGGCCGACTCCTCGGTGCCGACGCCGGGCGACTCCGCGCCCACCATGGTCGGCCAGGACGGCAAGATGGCGCCGGCGCCATGGGCCGCGTACACCAAGGCCGGCTGCGACTTCGGCTCGGTCTCGATGGCCAACACCGTCCTGGAGAACACCAACGTCGACATCAACAAGGTGTTCGGCGCGAACTCCCCGCAGGCCGCCGAGGCGAAGGCCGACCCGGCCAAGGCGCAGGCGGACTACGTCGGCATCGGCATCCACTGCGCGCAGCAGTCGGCGCTCTGCGCCAAGGGCGGCGCCAGCGCCGACCCGCTGCCGGACGAGCCGGGCGGCTACCAGAACTACCAGGCGCTGTTCGGCGCCAAGAGCGTGGACCCGGCGATCAGCGCGAACGGCGTGGTGAAGAGCACCGCGGGCAAGCCGATCACCGACCCGAACGGCAACCCGGGCTTCCCCGGTTTCGACGCGATGACGGCCGACAACTCGCTCGGCTACGTGGCCCAGATGCAGGAGTCCGGCGTCCCGGTCACCTACGGCTACATCTCCGACGCGCACGACCAGCACGGCGCCGGCGCCGGCGCGTTCGGCCCGGGGGACCCCGGCTACACGGCGCAGTTGAAGTCCTATGACACCGCCTTCGCCAACTTCTTCCAGCGGATCCACCAGGACGGCCTCAACGCGGACAACACCCTCTTCGTGGTGACCGCGGACGAGAACGACCACTTCGTGGGCGGCCGGCCCACCCCGGCGAACTGCGACGGGGTCGAGATCCCGTGCAGCTACAGCCAGATCGGCGAGGTCAACGCCAACGCCCGTGGCCTGCTGGCCACCCAGCAGGGCGTCACCACCCCGTTCCAGGTGCACGCGGACTCCGCGCCGAACTTCTACCTGAACGGCAATCCGAGCCCGAACGCCCCGGTCACCCGGCAGTTCGAGCAGGCCTGGTCCAAGGTGACGGCGGTCAACCCGATCACCGGCAAGACCGACACCGTCTCCAACTACCTGGCCGACCAGGCGGAGCAGAAGATCCTGCACATGCAGACCGGTGACCCGCTGCGGACACCGACCTTCACCTCTTTCGCCAACCCGGACTACTACGTCTACGCGGGCGGCAGCAGCTGCGCCACCGCCGCCTCCTGCGTCGCGCTCGGCCCGGCGTACGCCTGGAACCACGGTGACTTCTCGCCGGACATCAACACCACCTGGCTGGGCCTGGTCGGTCCCGGCGTGCGCAACCTCGGAGTGACCGACGCGGTCTGGTCCGACCACACCGACATCCGGCCCACCATGCTGGCGCTGCTCGGACTCTCCGACCCGTACACCCACGACGGGCGGGTGCTGACCGAGTTCCTCAACCGCTGGGCGCTGCCGCACAACCTGGTCAAGGCCGGTCAGGACTACCAGCGGCTGGCCGCGGCCTACAAGCAACTGGACGCGGGTGTCGGCCGGTTCGCCACCGCCACGCTGCAGGCTTCGACCAAGGGCATCGAGTCCACCAGCCCGGGTGACAGCCGGTACCAGGCGAGCAGCGCGAAGCTGGCCGCGCTGGGCGACCAGCGGGACAAGCTGGCCGGGCAGATCGCCCAGTTGCTGGACCAGGTGGCCTTCGGTCACCAGCGGCTCGGCCACGACCAGGCGCGTGACCTGACGGCGCAGGCCGACCGGCTGGTGAAGCAGGCGCAGGCGCTGGCCTCCTGATCAAGCGTCAGATTCAGATCTCCCGCCCCGGGTTCGCCAGGACCCGGGGCGGAAGGTTCGGGGGAGACTGGTGGTGGGCATGACACATGAGCGTCGCCCAGCGGCCGCCCGGGAGTCATCTCGGCGCGAGACCGTCAGGGTCTGCCCGCGCATCCTGGAGGGGGATTGGGCATGCCGAGACCGCCGTCAACCACCGCGCCCGCCGCACGGCTGGGGGAGCGTGCCCTGGCCTGGGCCTTCCTGCTGCCCTCGCTCGCCGTCTTCGCCGTCTTCCTCGGCTACCCGCTCTACCGCACGTTCTACCTGAGTGCCCACGCCAACGACCTCTTCGGCGCCCCCTCGCGCTATGTCGGACTGCGGCACTACACCGATCTCCTCGGCTCCGCCGAGTTCGGCCGCACGCTGGCCACCACCGCCCTGTTCGTCCTGCTCACCGTGGTCCCCGGGGTGATCGGCGCGCTGCTGCTGGTGCTGCTGCTGGAGAGCCGGATCCGGGGGGTGCGGGTGCTCCGCTCGGCCTTCGCGCTGCCCTTCGCCTTCTCGGTGGCGAGCGCCGCGGTGGTCTTCGGCGTCTTCTACAATCCGGCCACCGGCGTGCTCAACGGCCTGCTGTCGCACCTGGGTTCGGGCCCGGTGCCGTGGCTGACCGACCGGCACCACGCGCTGCTCTCGGTGGCCCTGGCCACCATCTGGCTGAACCTCGGCTACAACGTGCTGGTGCTCTCGGCCGGGATCGGCTCGATCGCTCCCGAGATCACCGAGGCGGCCCGGCTGGACGGCGCGAGCGGCTGGCGGCTGGCCCGCTCGGTGACGGTGCCGCTGCTCGGGCCGCACCTCTTCTTCCTGGTGGTGGTCTCCACCATCAACGCGCTGCAGAGCTTCGGCCAGATCAACATCCTGACCCAGGGCGGCCCGGACGGCGCCACCCGCACCCTCGTCTACTCGGTCTACGAGAAGGCCTTCGCCTACGGCTCCAGCGACTTCGGCGCGGCCAGCGCGCAGGCCGTGGTGCTGCTGGTGGTCGTGCTCGCCTGCACCGCCGTGCAGTTCGGGCTGGTCGAGCGGAGGGTGCACTACTCGTGAGGCGAACCCTCGGCCGGCTGGCCGTCCACCTGCTGCTCGCCCTGGCCGCCGGCACCGTGCTCTTCCCGGTCTACTACGCGGTGGTGGGTGCCTTCATGACACCCGCCGACCTGGCCACGTATCCGCCGGCGCTGATCCCGCACCACCTGACGACGGCGAACTTCGGCGCCGCGGCCCGCTCGGTGCCGCTGCTGCGGCAGTACCTCAACTCGGCGGTGGTGGCGGGCGTGATCACCGCCGCCCAGCTGCTCACCTCGATCCTGGCGGCCTACGCGCTGGTCTTCCTGCCGCTGCGCCGGCCGGCGGCCGTGTTCGGGATCTTCCTGGCCACCCTGATGGTGCCGTGGGAGGCCGTGATCATCCCCAACTACCTGACCATCTCGGGGTGGGGGCTCGGCAACACCTACTTCGGGCTGGTCCTGCCCTTCCTGGCCTCCGGCTTCGGCACCTTCATGCTGCGGCAGTCCTTCCGCCAGTTCCCGGCCGAGCTGCGCGACGCCGCCCGGATCGACGGGGCCGGGCACTGGCGGTTCCTGTGGCGGATCCTGGTGCCGCTCAACAAGCCCTCGCTCGCGGCGATCGCCGTCTACGTCTTCCTGTCGGCCTGGAACCAGTACTTCTGGCCGCTGATCATCACCCGCACCGCGCAGATGCAGACCCTGCAGATCGGGCTGAGCAGCCTGCGCGTCGCGGACTCGGCCGCCCCCGGGCTGATCCTGGCCGGCGTGCTGCTCTCGCTGCTGCCGACGCTGGCCCTGGTGGTCTTCGGGCAGCGCTTCATCGTCCGTGGGCTGACCGCGGGCGCGGTCCGCTGAACGATCGTCAGAACGTCCGTCAGAAGGAGAAGCGACGTGCGCAAGCTGCTGGTAGCGACCGTGGTGGCGGGCCTGGCCCTGACCGCGTGCAGTTCCTCGGGCTCGGCCGGCTCCGCTGGCTCCGGGGGCGGCGGCTCGGCCGCGGCGCCGGGGGCGCAGGCCCTCCAGGACGCCAAAGGCGTCACCACGGTGACCTTCTGGCACTCGATGACCGGCCAGAACGCCGCCGTGCTGAACAGCCTGATCGCCGCCTTCAACCAGGCGCACCAGGGCAAGATCGAGGTCACGGCGCTGTTCCAGGGCACCTATGACGACGCGATCGCCAAGTACAAGGCCGCGGTGCAGCAGAAGGCCACCCCCTCGCTGATGCAGGTCTACGACATCGGCACCCGGTTCATGATCGACTCTCAGCAGACCATCCCGACCCAGGCCTTCGCCGACAAGGACGGCTACTCGCTCGCCGACCTCGAACCGGGGATCCGCAACTACTACACGGCCGGCGGCAAACTCGTCTCGATGCCGTTCAACTCCTCGATGCCCCTGCTCTACCTCAACGCGGACGCCTTCAAGGCGGCCGGGCTCGACCCGAGCCGGACGCCCCGGACGCTGGCCGAACTCGCGGACGACGCGCGGAAACTGACCGTCAAGAACGCGAGTGGCCAGACCACCCAGTACGGTTTCGGCGCCGCGATCTACGGCTGGTTCGTCGAGGAGCTGCTCGCCGAGTCCGGCACCCTCTACTGCGACCAGGGCAACGGGCGGGACGGCAAGGCCGGCAAGGTGGTCTACGACGACGCGCAGGGCGCGCAGGTGTTGCAGTGGTGGGCGGACCTGGTCAAGGGTGGCTACGCGGTGGACCTCGGACCGGTCACGGCGGACGCGCAGGCCGCGTTCAAGTCGGGCCGGATCGCGATGAACCTGGAGTCGACCGGCGTGCTGGGCGCCTACACCCAGGCGGCCAAGTTCAGCGTGGCCACCGCGCCCTACCCGAAGATCGACGCGAGCGACCCGGGCGGTCCGGCGATCGGCGGTGCCTCGCTCTGGATCGACGGTCCCGGGCACTCGGCCGCCGAGCAGCGTGCGGCCTGGGAGTTCGTCAAGTTCCTCAGCGACCCGGCGCAGCAGGCCACTTGGCACGCGGGTACCGGCTACTTCCCGGTCAACAGCAAGGCCCTGGCCGAGCCGGCCGACCAGGCCTGGGTGGCGAAGAACCCGCAGTTCCGGACCGCGATCGACGAGTTGAACGCGACCAGGCCGAGCGCGGCCAACGCGGGCTGCCTGCTGGGTGTGATGCCGCAGGCCCGCAAGGGCGTGGAGACGGCGCTGGAGCAGACGATCAGCGGCTCGAAGTCGGCGCAGCAGGCGCTGGCCGACGCGGCGAAGGCGATCCAGCCGGCCATCGACAGCTACAACAGCTCGGTGGGGTGAGGGTGGAGTCGAGCGGGCAGCCGGCTGAACGTTCGGGGTGAATGCGGGGCGCAGCTCGGGAATTCTGCACTGGGAGCCGAACCCTGGGCCCACGCTTGCGAGTTCGTCCGGTATTCTCCGTCGGACTTCCCCGCGGGCCCAGGGATCTCCATGGGCGCGGCTCTTGATGATGAGGTGCGTACGCCCATGCATCGTTCTCTCGCCCTGGCCGCGATCGGCGCGCTGGCCTGCTCGGCCGTGCTGGCCGGAGCCCCCGCCGTGTTCGCGGCGCCCGGCACGCCGGTGACCAGCCCGGTGCCCGCGGTCTCGGCCGGCGCGTCCGGGGCGCGGCAGGTACAGCTCGACCAGGCGGTGCCGGACGCGGTCCGGCCCGGGCTGCGGGTCGAGGGGCTGCCGAACGAGATCACCGCCGGCGGGCAGCCGACCACCTTCAGCGTCGAGCTGACCAACCGCTCGGCCGGTGACCTGGTCTTCTACCCGGCGGTCAAGGTGAACGACCAGGCAGGCAAGCTCGACAACACCACGCTGCTGCTGGACTACCAGAAGAGTCGCCAGGACTGGGCCGAGAGCACCATCCCGACCTTCATGAACGACGTCCGGCTGCTCGGTCCGGTGGACGGGACCGGGGTGCCGGCGCCGAGCGCGCTGATCTTCGTCAAGGCGGGCAAGTCGGTCTCGATCAAGGTGCGGCTCGGGCTGCCGGACGGCAGCCCGACCGGGCCGGCCTTCGCGCAGTTCATCGCGTACTGGTTGCCGGTGGACGCCGCACCCGACCAGCCCGGTGTGCTGTCCGCGAGCACGCCGTCCTACTTCTGCGTGCTGCCGCCCGGGGACGGCCACCCGACCGGCAGCCCGTCGGCGAGCTCCTCGGCCGCCACGGGCTCGCCGAGCCCGAGCGGCAGCCCGTCGGGCAGCTCGACCGGCAGCCCGTCCAGCTCGGCGTCCGCCGGGGGCGGCACCCCGTCCGCCTCGCACTCGTCGCCCTCCTCCTCGTCGGCCGCGTCCTCCGCGTCCTCCTCGTCGGCCTCGGGCAACACGGTCACCCCGTTCCCGGTGCAGTCGCCGCAGGCCGCCGCCGTGCCGATCGCGGCCGCCGGGGTGCAGCAGGCCAAGGCCGTCGAGGCGGCGGACGAGAAGAGCCTGGCCTTCACCGGCGGTGGCGGCGATGCCACGCCGATCGCCGTCGCGGGTGCTTCGGTGCTCGCCGCCGGGGTCGGCACCCTGGTTCTGCTGCGTCGCCGCAGGGGTGGCGCACGGCACGCCTGACCTGCTGAGTCCGTTGAACGGACCCGTCGTGAGCGCCCCCGGACCCGGTCGAGCGGCCGCTCCGGCCGGTTCGGGGCTCGCTGTGGGTGATGTCACAGCCAACGGGCTGTTCCATCTGATCGCATAGGATGTCCGGCCGAGGGGGCCGGTGCGGGGAAGAGGAACAGAGGTGCGCGGAGCGAGCGCGGACAACAGTGCGAGCGACTACGGGTCGGATACCGGCCGAATCGCAAGCCTGCCTGTCCGCAGACACCACGTGCTCCTGGTCGCTTGGACGGTCATCTGGTTCCTGATGGTCGAGCCCAGTGGCGGGTTCTCCTGGCATTACCTGCGCCAGGGCGAGCAACTGCTCTTCAGCGGCGGCGAGGGCGGCGGTCTCGCCCTGTACGCGCACCACCCGGAGCTCCAGATCGGCCCGGTGAGCCTGGCAGCCGCCCGGCTCTTCGCGCCGTTCCCGGCCCACATCGGCCAGGTGCTGGCCGAGGGGACGATGTCCGTCCTCGGCCTGATCATGCTGGTCCTGGTCGGCCGCACCGCCGCCTGGTACTACCGGGGCACCGGCACCAACCACCGTCGGCTCCAGCAGCGGATCCTGATCGCGGGCCTGGCCTTCATCCCGATGTGGGTGGAGGTCTCGGTCCGCTTCGCGCACATGGACGACGTGCTGGCGCTCTTCTTCACCATGCTCGCCGTGCACGCGCTGGTCCGGAACAAACCCGCCGCCGTGGGCATCTACCTGGCGCTGGCGGTGGACTCCAAGCCGTGGGCGATCTCCTTCCTCCCGCTGATCCTGGCGCTGCCCCGGCCGGACTGGAAGCGCTCCTTCCTCTGGTGCGTCGGGCTGATCGCGATCGCCTGGCTGCCGTTCTACCTGAGCAACCTGGGCTCGCTGTCGGCCGCCAAGTTCACCATCCCCAACCAGCCGGCCTCCTCGCTGCGCTGGCTGGGCGTCTCCGACCCGTCCACTCCCTGGTGGGACCGCCCCGCGCAGTTCGCCGTCGGGATGGGCCTGGGCACCCTGGCGGTGCGGCGCGGGCGCTGGCCGGCCGTGGTGCTGGTCGGCGCGAACGCCCGGATCCTGCTGGACCCGAGCGTGTACACGTACTACACGGCCTCGATCCTGCTCGGCACCCTGCTCTGGGACGCGGTCGGCCAGCGCCGCCTGGTGCCCTGGTGGAGCTGGATCGCGCTGGCTTCGCTGTACGGCGGCACGCTGCTGATCCCCTCGGACTCGACCAAGGGCATGATCCGGCTGGCCTTCGTGGTGATCTCCACCGCCTACGTGCTGCTCTGGCCGACCAAGAAGCCGCGCCGGGGCCGTGGCAGTGCCCGCGGCGGCGGGAGCCGGGGCAGCGGTGGGCGCCGGGCCAAGAGCCGGGGCACCATCCCGCGGCAGACCGGCGGCGAGGTCCGTACCCCCGCCACCATGGGTGGCTGAACCGAGCCGTACCCGCGCGGGGTACTGAGGCGACCGACGGCACTGGCGGGATCTTGGCGGTCGTAGTCGTCCGCGCCACTGTCGGTGGCCGGGGCCCGGGGCGGAGGATCTTCCCACAGCCCGGTAATCCCCCACCGCCAAGGAGTCGACGATGACCGCCGCCGCCACGACCACGGCCGCCACCTCGCCCGCCACCTCGCCCGTCACCGAGATCCCGGCCCTCGCGCCGGAGCGCGCCTTCGCCTTCTTCGCCGAGCGCCTCGGCTGCCAGGCCGACCCGGCCGACGTCTGGTACGCGCTGCGCGACGGCAGGCAGGACTTCACCATCGTCGACGTCCGGATCGAGGGCGCCCACCGCAGGACCCACCTGCCCGGCGCGATCAGCCTCCCGCTGGCCGAGATCACCCCCGAGCGGGTCGCCGAGCTGCCCCCGGGCCTGCTGGTGGTCTACTGCTGGGGCCCGGCCTGCAACGGCTCCACCAAAGGCGCGATGAAGCTCGCCGCGCTCGGTCGCGAGGTCAAGGAGATGATCGGCGGCCTGGAGTACTGGATCCGCGAGGGCTGGCCGACCGAGGGCCGCCGCCCCGTCGACCCGAAGACCGCCACCCCCGCCGACCTCGGCCTGGTCTGCTGAGGCCCGGATCCCGAGCCGCGCCCTAGGCCGCCCCGGTGCCGAAGGAGCGCCGGTAGGCGGTCGGCGAGGTGCGCATGGTGCGGCTGAAGTGGTGCCGGTAGGTCGCCGCGCTCTCGAAGCCGACCGCCGCGGCGATCTCCTCCACCCTCCCGTCCAGCGACTCCAGCAGCGGCAGGCTGGCCGCGATGCGCTGGGTGATCACCCAGCGCATCGGGCTGCTCCCGTTGCGCGCGGTGAAGTGCCGCAGGTACGAACGGTCGGACATCCGGGCCGCCCGGGCCAGCAGCGAGACGGTCAGCGGTGAGCCGAGGTGGTCCAGCGCCCACCGCATGCTGCGCGCGATCCCGTCCTCCTGCTCGGCCACCGGCTGGACCGCGGCCTCGATGAACTGCGCCTGCCCGCCGTCCCGGTGCGGCGACACCACGAACCGCCGGGCCACCGTGTTGGCCACCTTGGCGCCGTGGTCGGTGCGCACCAGGTGCAGGCAGAGGTCGATGCCGGCCGCGCTGCCGGCGCTGGTCAGCAGGTCGCCGTGGTCCACGTAGAGCACGTCCGGCTTGACCCGCACCGCCGGGTACCGCTGCTGCAGCAGCTCGGCGTACCGCCAGTGGGTGGTGGCCTCCCGGCCGTCCAACAGCCCGGCGGCGGCCAGCGCGAAGGCACCCGAGCAGATCGAGACGATCCGGGCCCCGCGCTCGTGCGCCGTGCGCACCGCGGCGACCAGCTCCGGTGAGACCTCCCCGCTGAACGCGTTGGCCACCCCGATCACGATCACCGTGTCGGCCGCCGCCAGCTCCGCCAGCCCGTGCCGCGCCGTCAGCGAGAACCCGCCGACCGCCTCGAGCGGCGTCCCGGGCCGGTCCGCGCACACCTTGAGCCCGTACCAGGGCGCGGCCAGCAGCCCCGCCAGCTCGGGCCGGGCCAGCCCGAAGACCTCCACCACCACCCCGAGCTCGAACGGCGCCATCCCGTCGAAGACGTACACCCCCACGGTGTGCACCGGCTCGGGGCGCCGCCCGATCGCCACGTCCACCGGCCGCGATGTCCCTCGCTCGGTCATGGACCCCCCTGTGCACGTGGCGAAACCGCTTGCGAGTGTAGTGCGCGGCCGGCTGACGGAGGATCATCTCCGGGCCCGGCCGAGCGCCGCCGACCGATCGGTGACCGACGCTGCAAGAAGCGGCTCGACCCTGGCGCGCGGCTGACCCGGAGCTGCCGTTTCACCCCGGACCCGGTCGACCCCGGCGAGATACGCGTGGGGCCCGCACCGGTCGGCCGGTGCGGGCCCCACGCAGGTCGTTCCCGGCCGGATCAGCCGCTCAGCGAAGCCATCCAGGCCTCCACCGCGTCCGCCGTGCGCGGCAGCGCGGCGGAGAGGTTCTCGTTGCCGTCGGCGGTCACCAGGATGTCGTCCTCGATCCGCACCCCGATGCCCCGGTACTCCTGCGGCACCGTCAGGTCGTCCTGCTGGAAGTACAGGCCGGGCTCCACGGTCAGGCAGACGCCCGGCTCCAGCAGCGCCTCCACGTAGGACTCGCGGCGTGCGTGGGCGCAGTCGTGCACGTCCAGGCCGAGCATGTGGCCGGTGCCGTGCAGGGTCCAGCGGCGCTGCAGGCCCAGTTCCAGGACCTTCTCGACGTCGTAGAGCGAGGCGTCCAGCAGGCCCCAGGCGAGCAGGTGCTCGGCCAGCACGCGCTGGGCGGCGTCGTGGAAGTCACGGAACCGGGCGCCCGGCTTGACGGCCGCGATG
This sequence comes from Kitasatospora sp. GAS1066B, assembly GCF_041262605.1. Lineage (NCBI taxonomy): Bacteria > Bacillati > Actinomycetota > Actinomycetes > Kitasatosporales > Streptomycetaceae > Kitasatospora > Kitasatospora sp. GAS1066B. Next base: position 193,827 of record NZ_JBGCCO010000013.1, on the reverse strand, counting down.
CCGGCCTCCTGGGCCTCGTACACGGCGTCGTAGATCTTGCGCTGCAGCGGCGAGAAGGTCCCGCTGATCGGCAGCGTGCGGGTGACGTCGGCGGTGTAGAGGGTGGTGGTCTCCACGCCGGCGTCCAGCAGCAGCAGTTCGCCGGGGCGGACCTCGCCGTCGTTGCGGACCCAGTGCAGGGTGGTGGCGTGCGGGCCGGCGGCGGCGATCGAGCCGTAGCCGACGTCGTTGCCCTCGACCCGGGCGCGGCGCCAGAAGGTGCCCTCGATCCAGCGCTCGGAGGTGGCCACGGCCTGGCTCAACTCCCGCACCACGTCGGTGAATCCGTTGACCGTGGCGGTGCAGGCGGCGCGCAGCTGTCCGATCTCCCAGTCGTCCTTGACCACCCGCAGGCCGCTGAGGAAGACCCTCAGCTCCTCGTCGCCCTCCTCGGTGCTGGTGACCGCGGCCTCCAGGGTCGCGTCGTAGCCGCGCACGATCCGGGTGGGGACCGAGGCGTCGGCCGCAGCGAGCTCCTCGGCGACCTTGCGCACGTCCCGGGTGGGCAGGCCGAGCAGCTGCGCGGCCTCGGTCAGGCTGTTGCGGCGGCCGACCCAGAGCTCGCCCTGGCCGTCCAGCCAGAACTCGCCGTTCTCCCGGTTGGAGCGCGGCAGCAGGTAGAGGGCCTGGTCGTGGCCGCCCTCGGCACGCGGCTCGAGGACCAGCACGGCGTCCTCGCTCTGGTCGCCGGTCAGGTGCACGTACTCGCTGGCGGCGCGGAAGGAGTACTCGGTGTCGTTGGCGCGGGTCCGCAGGTTGCCGGCCGGGATCACCAGGCGCTGACCGGGGAAGGCGGCCGAGAGCGCGGCGCGCCGGGCGGCGGTCCGGGAGGCCTGCTCGATCGGGGCGAGCCCGCGCAGCTCGGTGTCGGCCCAGCCGGACTTCATCGACTCGGCCAGCTCGTCGGAGACCTCGCCGTACAGGCCGTTCTTCCGACCCTTGATCGGCTGCTCCACCGACTCCTCCTCGGTGCCGGCCCCCTCGGGGTTGTCCGCCGTTGCCGGGGTGCGGTCCTCGGTCACGCTCGTCGCCTCCTCGCAAGTCACTCCGCCCCGGCGTGTCGGATCGCGACACGTGCCGGGCGGCTGTGGCTCCCATGGTACGGATGACCTGCCGCGCCACCCCCCCCGGTGGCTCCGCCCGCCCCGCTACTCGAAGCGCGCCGCGAGCAGCACCAGGTCGTCGGTGGCCTCGCCGGGGCCGTCGGCGCAGCAGTCCAGCAGGTGCGCGCAGAGCCGCTCCGGGTCGTGCCGCACCTCGCGCGGGGCGTCGGCGGCGGCCTTGCGCAGCCGCGCCTGGCCGGCGTGCAGGGTGGCGCCGCAGCGGCGGGCCAGGCCCTCGGTGTAGAGCAGCAGCAGGTCGCCGCGCTCGGCGTTCAGCTCCACGCCGGGGGCCTCCCAGCAGCTGAGCATGCCGAGCGGGGCGGAGAGCGAGGTCTCGACGAAGTTGGCGCCGTAGCGGGTGACCAGCAGCGGCGGGCAGTGGCCCGCGCCGGCCAGGGTGATCCGGCGTTCCACGGGGTCGAGGCAGGCGTAGACGGCGGTGGCGGTGCGAGCCGGCTCGCAGGCCTTGAGCAGCAGCTCCAGGTCGCCGAGCACGGCCACCGGGTCCTCGCCCTCCAGCACGGCGTAGGCGCGCAGCGCGGCCCGCAGCCGGCCCATCGCGCTGGCCGCGCCGGTGGCGGAGGCGGGACCGGCGCCCGGCCCGTCACCGGAGACCGAGCCGACGGTCAGTCCGATCGAGCCGTCCGGCAGCGCGATCGCGTCGTACCAGTCGCTGCCGGACGCGTGCTCCAGGCCGGCCGGCAGCCAGCGGGCGGCCAGTCGCAGCCCGGGCAGGTAGGGCAGGTGGTCGGGCAGCAGGCCGCGGCGCAGTGCCTCGGTGGCCCGTCGGCCGCGCTCGGCGGCCAGCCGGCCGGCCAGCAGCGGGGCCGCGAAGGCGAGGTAGCTGCGGGCCAACTCCTGTTGCAGCTCGGTGGGTTGGCCGGCGGTCGGGTAGAACCAGACGGCGGCGGCGAGCGGGCCGTCCTGTTCGGTGGCGACCGGCAGCGCGAAGCAGGCGCCGAGGCCGAGGTCGGCGGCCACCTCGCGGAACCGGGGGGCCACCTCGGGGACCGTGGCGGTCAGGTCGCGGTGCAGCAGCTGGCGCGGGCGGCCGGTGGTGCGCAGCAGGCCGGCGAACGGGCCGTGGTCGACCGGGACGGTCTCCAACGCGCCGATCGCGCAGTGGTCCAGCGCCAGGCCCACCATCGGGCCGTGGCCCGCGTGGTCCTGCCAGGCGGCTCCGGCCGGGCCGCGAACAGCGGCTGGGCTCAGCGAGTCGGCGGCTGGGGTCGGCCGGTCGGCGGGCGGCCGGCTCTCGCCGCCCTCCCTGGCCACCGGGACGAGCAGCGCGCGGCGGGCGCCGAGCAGGTCGCCGCCGGAGTCGAGCAGGGTGGCCAGCGTGGCGGCCAGTCCGCGGGCCCTGGCCAGCCGCTCGGTGTGCCGGTGCAGCTGCTCCAGCGCCGCGAGCCGTTCCGGGGGCGGCAGTTGGTCCAGCAGGCTGCCCGGCTCGCCGGGCACCTCACCGGCCGGCACGCCGAGCGCGCGGCCGGCCGGTGGGTCGGGCAGCTCGCCGGATGCGTCGCCGGACGATCCGCCCGGCGCCTCGGCGGCCCGGCTGGACTGGGCTCCGGGGACGGCGGGTTGCGGCAGGTCGAGCAGCGTGGCGAGGCTGCCGAGCGAGGGTGGCGGCCCGTCTCCGCCCCCCGGGCTCTCGGCCGGGTCCGACGATCCACCGCTCGTGCCGCCACTCGTGCCGGCCGCGCCGGACGGACGCTTGTCACTCATGTCGCGACTCCCAGCGCTGTGGCCATACCGCACAAAGGCCTGCCAAACCACTCCAATGCCCCACTTCTACACAGGACGTTCTACACAGGACGATCGGGCGTGTCCAGGATCGGGGCCCGTCGGATGGCTGGTTCTACGCCGTGCGTGGACGGCACCGTCAGCGGGCAGAAGCTGTCCAGAGGTTGCCGGACCCTGCCCGGAGCGTAGGGATCCCCCCGCCCGGTAACCGGTCTGACCAGATGTCACTCACTCGTACGGTGGAACCAGAGGCCGCCGAAGGGCGTCCATCTGGTCGCATGAGGGATTCTCGTTCCAGGGACGCACCCGAGGCCTGCCCGGGTCGGCGTCCCGTCGCGCATGACGCCGAGCACATCCTGCGGCTCCCCGGCCGCGCCAGCTGTTCAGCCGGTTCGGTGGCTGCCGAGCAAGTAGCCGTCGAACCAGTCGGTCGTGAGCCGGTCCGCCGGCGGTCCACCCGGTCTTGATCCACCCGGTCGCGGAGAGGAACGAGTGCCCATGCGTGACTCGCGGGAGTTGTCCAGCAGGCACCGCAGGACCCGGCAGGCGCTGCTCCAGGCGGCGCTGACCTGCGCGGAGCGGTGGCGCTGGCCGGTGGTGCCCGGCGCGGTGCTGGTCGAACGGGTCGGCGGCCTGGGGGACCTGGGCGTTCCCGGTGAGCCGGGCCCGGGCGAACCGGTGGCGGGTGAGCCGATGGTGATCTGCTCCTGCGGTGACGCGCGCTGCGCGGTGCCCGCCGCGCACCCGCACGACCAGTCCCTGCTGGCGGCCACCACCGATGCCCGGATGGTGCGTTGGTGGTGGGAGCGGCACAGCCCGCAGGCGCCGGTGATCGTGGCGACCGGCGGGGCGGTGGCGGCGGTCAGCCTGCCGGCGGTGGCGGGCGGGCGGCTGCTGGAGTACCTGGCGGCGCTGCGGCTGCCCACCGGCCCGGTGCTGGCCGGCCCGACCCGTTGGGCGCTGCTCGTCGCGCCGTACTCCTACCCGGAGTTGGCGGAGCTGTTGGTGGACCAGGAGCGGACCCTGTGCTCGGGCGGGGCGCCCGGCGAGGTGCCGAGCTCGGTGCGCTACCACGGGCCCGGCGGCTTCCTGGTGCTGCCGCCCTCGCGGGTCGGCGACGGGGGCACCCCCGGCCGAAGGCTGCGGGAGGGCGCCGGGGTGCGCTGGGTGCGGCGACCGGTACCGGGGCCGGGCGGCGGGGTGTGGCTGCCGCCGGTGGCGAGCCTGCTGGAGGCGCTGGTGGCGGCGGGATCCGCGGCACCGGACGGGAGTCGACTGGCCTACTGACGGCCCACTCGAAGACCTGCTGAGACCCTGTTGGGGCCCTGTTGAGACCCTGTTGAGATCCACTGACAGGCCGTCGGGAACGACACGACGGCCGATATGGAAGATCCGGCCGCTGGCGACGGGGGATGCACCAGCGGCCGGACTGTTTTAGACAGTAACAAGGATTCGCGCCGCCGCCAATTTCCTGACGCGACCCGACCCCGATAATCGGCACTTCCGAGGGTGAATGTGACTGGAGTCACATTCATGTGATCAGAAGCGATCACAATACGCCATGTCCGGTCAGTTCAGGGTGACCTGACGACTCACCAGATTGGCGCGGGCCCGGCGCTCGTCCGCCGTCAGGGGCGCGGTGACGCTCAGCGCGCCGGTCAGCCGCTCGGCGAAGGCCGCGGCCGGCTTCTCGCAGTCGGCCGCCGACATCGCCACCGGCAGGTCCCAGACCGGCACGGTCAGCCCGTGCGCGCGGAACGAGCCGACCAGCCGGGTGCCCTCACCGATCGAGGCCTCGCCGGTGGCGGAGAGCCGGGCCAGCGCGTCCAGCAGCTGCTCCTCGGGCACGGTCATCACCCAGCGCAGGTGGTTCTTGTCCGGCGTGCCGCACCAGTAGGCGCTGTCCACGCTGCCCAGCTTCTCGGTCGGGATCGCCGAGGCGTTGGCCCGCTCCAGCGAGGCGGCGACCTCGCCGGTGGCGGCCTCGGCGTCCTCCAGCCAGAACTCGAAGCCGGTGTGCACGGCCGGGACGAACGGCGCGGTGGGGTCGAGCAGGTCCTGCAGCCGCGGGCCCTCGGCGGCGGCCCGGCGGGTCGGCACCGGGTTGCCCGGCTCGGTGACCAGAGCCTCGGTCAGCGCGTCCGCCAGGTCGCGGCTCAGGTCGCCGGAGGAGGACTGGGTCTGCAGCCCGAGCAGGATCGAGCCGTCCGGACGGCGCAGGGCCGGCCAGGCCAGCGGCAGCACGGTGGCCAGGGTGACCGACGGGACCTCGCCCGACGCGCCGTCGGTCACGCCGGCGGCCAGCGTCAGCGGCACCGTGGCGGCGGGCACCAGCTCGCGCAGCGCCACCCAGTCGGCCTCACCCGGCAGTCCCTCGAACGGGCGGTGCACCAGCTCCTGGACGGCGTGCGCGGCCTGCCGGCCGTGGCAGGCCTTGTAGCGGCGGCCCGAGCCGCACGGGCAGTCCTCGCGGGCGCCGACGGCGGGGACGGTGCCGCCCGGCGCGGCGGTGCGGCTCGGCTGGGACGACTTCTTGGCGGCCTTCTTGGCCATGGTGCGGCTCTCCCGGGAGTGATGGGCACTGTTCTCCGGGGCAGCCTACTGAGATTTCCGGCCCGGCCCGCCGCGGCGCCGGGCCGGTGACGGCAGGCGCGCGTGCGCTCGCGCGCGGAGCACGGAGCACGGACAGGCAGCGCGTGACGAGCCTGCCCGGCGGGTTCCGCCCCGGGTGTCAGGCCGAACGGCGGGCCGGCTCGTCGTCCCAGGCCGCCAGCGCGGCCCAGACCGTCACCTCGCCCGGCGCGTCCCGCACGCCCCACTCCACGGCCAGCTGCCCGACGATGCTCAGGCCGCGCCCGCCCTTGGCGGTGAGCGAGGGGCTGGCCGGCAGCGGCCTGGTGCTGGCGCCGCCGTCCGTGACCTCCAGGGTCAGCAGGCCGTCGCCGTGCACGTGCCAGCGCACCAGCACCCCGCCGGGCTGCTCGGCCGGTCCGGCCGCCTCGCGCACCTCGTGCGCCGGGGCCTGGCGCCGGTGGGCACCGGCGCCGACCAGCAGCGCGTCGAGCGCGGCGGCTTCCTCGACCGCGATGTCGACCTCGATCTCCACCTCGACGTCGGCCGTCCCGGCGGTGGAGTCCGTCCGGTCCGCCGGCTTCGCCGAATCGGTGGGATGCAGCGGGAATTCCTCGGTCGCCCCCCCGGCGAGTTCCAGCAAAGGCGCGAGCGGCCGCGCATAGCGGCAGGAATTGCTGAGCAGTTCGGAAAGGATCAGAACCGCGTCATCGATGACCGTATCGGGCACCTCGCGCGCACCCAGATCACGCCGCAGCCGGCGCCGTGCGGCCCCCACACTGGCTGGGCCGTGCGGCACCGCCATGGTCGATGAAGTCGGCACTTCACGCGCCACCATCAACGCCACCCCCGGACCTCCTTCAGCGTTTGCCGAGGGATGGATGCCCCGAGGTAATGCGCCGGAAACGGGTTGACTCGCTCGTGGTCCGTCAATTGTGAAGTCGCCGATGGTGCCGCAACGCGCTGTGCGCAAAAGGTGATTAACTGCTTACGCTGCGTCAATCGAGGGAGTGGATTCCGTCCGCCGGGGCCCACCACGTCACCCGGTTTCGCGCCCGCGTACGCCAACTCGGCCACCCCGCGCGGGCGGTCAGCGGCCCAGCTGGCTCAGCACGTCCCGGGGCCGGTTGGTGATGATCGCCGACACTCCGAGCTCCAGGCAGAGCGCGACGTCCTCGGGGCGGTCCACCGTCCAGACGTGCACCCGGTGCCCGGCGGCGCGCAGCCTGGTGACCAGTTCCGGCCTGCGGCGGACCAGTTCGATGCCGGGGCCGGCGATCACCGCGCCGGCCGGCAGGCCCGCGCCCGGCCACGCCCGCAGCAGCGCCGGGTGCTCGAAGAGGTACACCCGGGGGAACTCCGGCGCAGCCGTCCGCAGCCGCCCGAGCGCCAGTCCGGAGAAGCTCATCAGCCGCGCGTGCGGCCGGTCGGGGTCGCCCTCGCCGCCCATCGCCCCGCTGATCCCGAACCGGCGCAGCATCCGCACCAGCTCGGCCTCCACCGCGCCCCGGTAGCGCACCGGGTGCTTGGTCTCGATCGCCAGGTCCACCCGCCGGCCGCAGTCGGCGACCAGCTCGAGCAGGCTCTCCAGGGTCAGCACCGACCGCCGCTCGGGGTCCGCCGCCGCGCCGCTCGCGCTCCCGTCCGCCGTCGCGTCGGCGTCCGGCTTCCAGGAGCCGAAGTCGTACGCCTGGAGCTGCGCCAGAGTGCGGGTGGAGACCACCTTGCTGCCGCCGTCCGAGACCCGCGCGATGGTCCGGTCGTGCACGCAGACCAGCTGCCGGTCCCGGGTCAGCCGCACGTCGCACTCGACCGCGTCGGCCCCCTCGGCCAGCGCCCGCCGGTACGCCGCCAGGGTGTGCTCGGGCAGTGCGGCGGAGGAGCCGCGGTGGGCGACCACCTGGACCGCCGGCGCGGTGTGGGCGGGGTCGGCGGTCCAGAGATCGGGAGTCGTCACAGGCTCACCCTAGAACGAGCCGGTGACGCGGACGCGACGACCGCCCGAACACCGGGTTCCGCAGGTCAGCCGGGTCGGGCGGCACGGCTCGACCCGGTCAGGCGGCACGGCTCAGCCGGGTCAGGCCCAGCGTCGCCAGCCCGGCCACCAGGAAGGAGAAGAGCGAGGCCGAGGTCCACTCCTGCGGGGTGAAGTGCAGCCAGCCCTGCAGGTCCGTCCAGAAGTGCGTCCACTTCCCCGCGTTCTGGGTCGGGGCCAGGAACTGGTAGGTGCAGAAGCCCAGCGCCCAGGGCAGCAGCATCAGCGGCCGGGCCGGCGCCTGCTGGGAGAGGTCCCAGCCGTGCCGTCCGCGCCCGAGGAAGTAGTCGGCGGCCAGCACCGCCAGCAGCGGCACGAAGACCGAGCCGATCAGCCCGAGGAAGGCGTAGTACGCGTTGGTGTACGAGGTGATCTGCAGCGCCAGCACCGTCACCAGCACGCCGAGCCCGCCGGTCAGCAGCCGCCGGTCGACCCGCGGGAACAGGTTGTGCACCGACATCGCGGTCGAGTAGACGTTGGCGAACGACTGGTCCGCCTCGCGCAGCACCAGGACCAGCAGGAAGGCCCAGCCGGCCGTCACCCCGGTGAAGGAGTTCAGCAGGTTGTCGGCGTTGCCGTGCGACTGGAGCAGCGCGATCAGGCCGAGCGCGTAGCACCAGACCTGGGCGATGGTGTAGCCCGAGAAGGTCCCCAGGAAGGCGGCGCGCCCGGTGCGCGAGTGCCGGGTGTAGTCGGCGGCCAGCGGCACGAACGAGATCGAGACCGCGATGATCGCGTCGGTCGCACTGAGGAAGCCGGTCCAGTTGCCGGCCCCCGGGTTCGGCCAGCCCTGCCGGCCCAACTGCACGGTGAAGTAGACCATCGCGACGCCCACCGCGATCGCCACGTACTTGCGCAGCGCGGTGATCGAGCCGAGCGGCCAGATGGTCAGCACGGTGGTCAGCGCCCCGGCCAGCACCACGAAGAGCCAGCGCCAGCCCTGGGTGCCGGCCACCGTCTGGGCGCCGCTGGAGATCACGATCAGCTCGTAGACGCCCCAGCCCACGCACTGCAGGATGTTCAGCACGGTCGGCAGGTACGACAGCCGGGTGCCGAAGAGCCCGCGCAGCACGGCCATGGCCGGTGCGCCGGTCCGAGCGCCGATCAGCGAGGCCACGCTCAGCATCGCGGTGCCGATCACGGTGCCGGCCACGATCGCGGTCATCGCCGCGGTGAACGAGAGCTCGCTGCCGGGCTGCCCGAGCACCGTGGCGGCGCTGGTGAACCCGATCAGGCTGATCCCCAGGTTCGCCCAGAGCGCGAACTGGTCCTTGAAGCCGAGGGTGCGCGGCGGCGCGGTGTCCAGCACCAGCGGCGCCTCGGCGCGGCCGCCGTCCGCGGGCCGATCGAGCAGAGCGGTCGAAGCAGGGGAAGGCGAATCAGCCGTCATGGCACAGACTCCCTACGCCGGCATTACCCGGACAGGTTCCGGCGGTCTGCGCTCCCTCGGCCGCACCGGCGTCATCGCCATGGCGTACGGTCGACCAGCGCACTCTCAGCCTGGTGGGTCCAAGCTCCCGCGTGTCGATGTTAAGAAGCGACAGGGTAGCCCGGGGCTCGGCTCACGCCAAGGCGGGACAGCGCACCGTCCGGATCGCGGGACGCCGTCGGGGAGGCCGTCCGGGTGTCGCGAGTAGGGCGAACGGGGGCTGTTCGGTCTGTCTAAGGATTCTTACCAGTTCTTCAGGCGGCCCCTTACGGCAACCAGATCGGGCATAGGAAAAACTAGGGGCCAACGTCCCTGTCAGCTATGGAGGTCGTCCGTGAGCACCGAGCACGAGAGTGGTTCCACCGGTCCGCAGGGGGAGCAGCTCTCCACCGGGCACGGCGAGCCGGGGGGGACTTCGACGGTCGGTGACACTCCGACAGCGAGCGAGCCGACGGCGCAGCTTCCCGTGGTGAGCGACAGCGCGAGCGAGCCCGCGGGCCGCCAGCCGGTGGCGCCGGCCCAGCCGACCCTGGCGCTGCACAAGGTGCCCGCGCCGGAGGAGGCCCCCGCGGCCGCACCCGCCGCCGAGCCCACCGTCATCGACGCGCCGCCGGCCCCGTCCTACCTGGACGCGCCGCCGCCGGTGCTCTCGACCCCCGCGGTCGAGCCGCCCCGCAACCCGTACGCGGCCCCGGCCGCCCCGCCCGTCGCCCCCCTCACCGCTCCCGTGGCGGGCGCAGCGCCGATCACCCCCGGCGGGCCGGCCGCCGCCCCGCAGGGCGAGCCGCACCCGTTCGGTACCGGCACCCCGCACGGCGACAGCTGGTCGGCCCCCCAGCAGGGCTACCCCGCAGGTCCGGACTACACCGCAGGTCAGGACTACTCGGGCGGTGCCGGCTACCCGGGTGGCCCCGGCTACCCCGGCGAGTACCCCGGCGGCTTCGCGCCGGCGCCCGCGCCGCGCAAGAAGGGCAAGGGCAGCCTGGTCGCGCTGATCGCCGCCGTCGCCCTGGTGGCGGGCATCGCGGGCGGCGTGACCGGTGCCGCGCTCAAGGGCGGCAACTCGGGTTCGGCCGTCACCAGCGGCAACAGCCGCAACAGCACCACGACCACCACCGCCGACAACACCGCCGCGATCAACCGGGCCCCCGACTCGGTGGCCGGCATCGCGAACGCGGCGCTGCCGAGCACCGTCACCATCAAGGCCGAGGGCAGCACCGAGTCCGGTACCGGCACCGGGTTCATCTTCGACACCCAGGGCCACATCCTGACCAACAACCACGTGGTCGCCCCGGCGGCCAACGGTGGCAAGCTGACCGTCAAGTTCTCGGACGGCAACAGCTACCCGGCCTCGGTGGTCGGCAAGGCCTCGGGCTACGACCTCGCGGTGATCAAGCTGGACGCCCAGCCGAGCGAGAAGCTGACCCCGCTCCCGCTGGGCGACTCCGACAAGGTCGCGGTCGGCGACGCGGCGATCGCCATCGGCGCGCCGTACGACCTGGAGAGCACCGTCACCTCCGGCATCATCAGCGCCAAGAACCGCCCGGTCGCCTCCGGCGACCAGGCCAGCACCCAGACCTCCTACATGAACGCGCTGCAGACCGACGCCTCGATCAACCCGGGCAACTCCGGCGGCCCGCTGCTCAACGCGAGCGGCCAGGTGGTCGGGATCGACTCGGCGATCCAGTCCAACTCCAGCGGCAGCGGTCAGGCCGGCAGCATCGGACTGGGCTTCGCGATCCCGATCAACCAGGCCAAGCGGGTGGCCCAGATGCTGATCACCACCGGCACCCCGGTCTACGCGACCCTCGGCGTGCTGCGCAACGACGACTACAGCGGCGACGGCGCGCAGATCATGACCTCCCCGGTCCAGGGCACCGCACCGGTCACCGCGGGCGGCCCGGCCGACCAGGCCGGCCTCAAGCCCGGCGACGTGATCACCAAGCTCGGCGGCGAGATCATCGACAACGGCCCGGCCCTGGTCAGCGCCATCTGGACGCACGCCCCCGGCGACAAGGTCGACGTCGACTACACCCGCAACGGCACTCCCGGCCACACCACCGTCACCCTGGGCAGCCGCTCCGGCGACCAGAACTCCTGACCCACCCGCACCACGAACCGGTGCACCGAACCCTCGTGGACCCGTTAGGCTGACCTCCGCTTGGAGAACTGCCCGAGCGGCCTAAGGGAACAGTCTTGAAAACTGTCGTGCGGTGACCCCGCACCGTGGGTTCGAATCCCACGTTCTCCGCCACGGACCGGCCCCTGACCAGCGAAAGCGGTCGGGGGCCGAGGTCTTTCCAGATCTTCAGCTGGTCTTCAGCTTGGCCTGGCAGGGTAGGGCGCATGACGACTGCTCAACTGCGGCCGAGCGAGCCGGTCGCCACCGCCGGGCGCCTGCTGAGCAAGGTGCCCGAGGTCACGGCGCTGTTCTGGGTCACCAAGGTGCTCACCACCGGCATGGGCGAGGACGCTTCGGACTACCTGGTCCGCACGCTGAATCCGATCCCGGCCGTCGGGCTGGGCGGGGTGCTGCTGCTGGCGGCGCTGGCCGTGCAGTTCCGGGCGAAGCGGTACGTCCCGTGGGTGTACTGGCTGGCGGTCACCATGGTGAGCGTCTTCGGGACGATGGCGGCCGATGTGCTGCACGTCGGGTTCGGGGTGCCGTACCTCGTCTCGGCGCCCGGCTTCCTGGTCGCGCTGCTGGTGATCTTCGCCTGGTGGCGCAAGAGCGAGGGGACGCTGTCGATCCACAGCGTGCGCACGCCCAAGCGCGAGTTCTTCTACTGGGCGGCCGTGCTGGCCACCTTCGCGCTGGGCACGGCGGTGGGTGACCTGACGGCCTCCACCGGCGGGTTCGGCTACTTCTCCTCCGGCGTGGTCTTCGCCGTCGCGATCACGCTGCCCGCGCTGGCGCACTGGAAGCTGCGGCTCAACGCGGTGCTCGCCTTCTGGCTCGCCTACATCCTGACCCGGCCGCTGGGCGCCTCGTTCGCCGACTGGATGGGCGCCGACCGCAGCCACCACGGTCTGGGCTGGGGCTTCGGACCGGTGAGCCTGGTGCTCACCGCGCTGATCGCGGTGCTGGTGGGTGTGCTGACGGTGCAGGGACGGCAGAGCGGGCGCCGGCGCCACGCCGGCTGACGGTACGTCACACTGGCCTCCTCCGAGGACGAGGAGAGGGCCAGTGATGAGCGAGCTGATGGACCGCCTGCGGGCGGGGCTGCCCGAGGCGGCGGTGGTCGTCGATCCGGCGGTGACCGCCGCCTACCGGCATGACATGGCCGGCTTCTGCGAGGCCGGCGAGCCGGCCGTGCTGGTCTTCCCGAGCACGGTCGAACAGGTCCAGCACGTCCTGCGCACCGCGACCGAGCTGCGCGTCCCGGTGGTCCCGCAGGGGGCCAGGACGGGGTTGTCCGGCGGGGCGAACGCGGTGGCGGGCTGCATCCTGCTGTCGCTGCTGAAGATGGACCGGATCCTGGAGCTGGACCCGGTCGACCGGATCGCGGTGGTCGAGCCCGGGGTGGTCAACGCCGCGCTCTCCCGGGCCGCCGAGGAGCTCGGCCTGGCCTACCCGCCGGACCCGTCCAGCTGGGAGTCCTGCACCATCGGCGGCAACATCGGCACCGGCGCGGGCGGCCTGTGCTGCGTCAAGTACGGGGTGACCAGCGAGTACGTGCTCGGTCTCGACGTGGTGCTGGCCGACGGCCGGCTGCTGCGCACCGGGCGGCGCACCGCCAAGGGCGTGGCCGGCTACGACCTGACCCGGCTCTTCGTCGGGTCGGAGGGCACCCTGGGCGTGGTGGTCGGCGCGGTGCTGGCGCTCAAGCCCGCGCCCGCGCCGCAGTTGGCGCTGGTGGCGGAGTTCGGCGGCGCGACGGCGGCCTGCGCGGCGGTCAACGCGATCACCCAGGCCGGCTTCACGCCCTCGCTGATGGAGCTGATGGACGCGGTGGTGGTCAGGGCGGTCAACAGTTACGGGCGGATGGGGCTGCCGGAGCACACCGAGGCGCTGCTGCTGGTGGCCTTCGACGGTCCGGAACGGACCCGGGAGCTGACGGCGGTCGCCGAGCTGTGCCGGGCCGCGGGGGCCACCGAGGTGGTGCCGGCCGAGGACCAGGCCGAGTCGGAACTGCTGCTGCAGGCCCGGCGCCTGGCGCTGACCGCGATGGACACCCTGGGCACCACGATGGTGGACGACGTGGCGGTGCCGCGTTCCCGGATGGCCGAGATGCTGACCGGCGTGGCCGAGATCGGCGAGCGCTGCGGGCTGACCATCGGCGTCTGCTGCCACGCGGGCGACGGCAACACCCACCCGATCGTCGCCTTCGACGCGAAGGATCCGGACCAGGTGGCCCGGGCCATGGAGTCCTTCGAGGCGATCATGGCGCTCGGTCTGGAGCTGGGCGGCACGATCACCGGCGAGCACGGGGTCGGACTGCTCAAGCGGGAATGGCTGGTACGGGAGCTGGGGCCGGTCGGACTTGAGCTGCAAAAGCAGATGAAAGGATTGTTTGACCCGCTGGGAATCCTCAATCCGGGCAAGCTGTTCTGAGCCATTCCGGGGTGGCGCGGGTGGGGTGGCGCGGCCTGCCGCCGTGCTGGGACCAGGCTGGTCACGGGTGGCCTTGGCCGAAGAACGGCCTATGGATATCGGCATTTCGGGGCCGCGGGTTTAGCGTTCCGACTTCACGCGATCGAGCTAATTGTCGAGTGGGGGCTGGCGGATCGGCGGGTGGCCGCTGAATGCTGATCTCGGCGTCGCAGCCCGCAGGAGTTCGTCTGGCCGCGAACTCCCGCAGCAATCAGTCCACTTCCGGATTTCTGGAGGATTCCATGGCACGCAACCGCACCGCTCGGGTGATCGTCGCACTGGCCGCCGCTCCGCTCGCCGCAGGCCTGCTGCTGGCCGGCGCCGGAGCGGCCTTCGCCGACAACGTGGGCGGGGCCAACGACGGGTCCAACAGCAGCGTCGTGTCCAACGTGGGCAGCGGCAACATCTTCGGCTCCGTCGACGGCAACTACAACGCCACCCAGCAGACGGCGACCGGCAGCGGCGCCTCCAACCAGAACAACACCGTTGGGGTGAAGGACAACTCGGGCTGGGTCTACGCGGACCAGTCGAACAAGGACGTCAAGATCGACTTCGCGCCGATCATCAAGTGAGTCGGTGACGGGCGGCGGAAAGGGTCACCGCGCCCCGAGCCGGTGGGCGGTGTCGGCAACGGCACCGCCCACCGGCATGTCCGGCGTCGGCCCGGTCCGGCGCTGCGCCGCCCGGGTGATCCTGGAGCGCGCGGGCGGCGCGTCCGCCCCCGGATCGCCCGACGAGCCGTCAGGCGCGGCCAGTATCGAGGGATGGTCCGCTACCTGCGTTCGGCGGCGCTGTCGGCCGCCGCCCTCGTTCTGCTGCTGGCCACCGACGGAAGTGCGGTGCGGGGCTTCCCGCTCGCGTACGCCGAGACGGCCAGCCGGACCCCGGCGTCGGGGCACCCGGGATCCCCAGGGCACCCGGGACACCCAGCACACCCGGGACACTCCGCGCATCCGGCGTCCAACGCCCCCGTGCCGCCGCCGGATTCAGCCCCGGACGCCCCGTCAGCTCCAGCCGCCCCGGCCGCGCCGCCGACCGTGCTGCCGGATCCAGGTGCGGCCGCGCTGGCCGCCGGCCCGCAGACCGTCTTCACCGGCAGCGCCTTCGACACCTGCACCGCCCCGTCGCTGGACGCCATGCGCGCCTGGCGCGGCGCCTCCCCGTACGGCGCGGTCGGCGTCTACACCAGCGGCCGGCAGCGCGGCTGCACCCAGCCCCGGCTGACCGCCGACTGGGTGCGCCAGGTCCGGACGCTGGGCTGGCGGCTGATCCCGACCCACGTCGGACGGCAGGCGCCGTGCAACGACACCCCGAACAAGCCCCAGCGGATCGACCCGGCGCAGGCCGTCGACCAGGGCCGGCAGGAGGCGGCCGAGGCGGTCCACGGCGCCCAGCGGATCGGCATCGGCCCCGGCAGCCCGGTCTACCTGGACATGGAGGACTACCGCGGCGGCGACCCGGGCTGCGCGAAGGCGGTGGTGGACTTCACCCTCGGCTGGACCCAGGCGCTGCACAACGCCGGCTACTTCGCGGGGTTCTACTCCAATCTCGACAGCGGCGTCGCCGACCTGGCCGCCGCCGCCCGGGCCGGCGCCGCCCCGCTGCCCGACGCTGTCTGGTACGCCCGCTGGGACAGCCGCACCAGCCTGGACGGCGGCGGCGTCCTGACGGACGACCAGTGGTCGGCGCACCGTCGGGCCCACCAGCTGCGCGGCGAGGTCACCGAGTCCTACGGTGGCCTCAAACTCACGCTCGACCGCGACCAGTTGGACGCCCTGGTGGCCCGCTAGGGCCTGTACGGCGGATCTTTCCGGGCCCGCGACGCCGGGCATCCCGGCTGGACGCACGCCCGAATCGCCCAAGTACGTCCAGTACGAGGACGACTCGGGCGCACGCCCAGCCGGGCGCCCAACGCCGCGGGCTCATCCGAAAAGATCCGCCGTACAGGCCCTAGGCCGCACGTCACTCACGCGTCTGGGAAGAGCACCTTGGCGACGTGCTGGGTGTCCGCGTACTCGCGCACCGTCGCGATCCGGCCCGCGCGGACGGTGAACACCCCCAGACACTGGTTGTCGTACCGCGCACCGGCCACCGTCACTCCCTCGGAGCGCCACTCGGCGACCACCTGGTCGCCGTCCGCCAGCACGTTCGTCAGGGTCACCGTCGGCGCCCCGTCCGGGGCGAAGAGCGCGCCCGCGCCGACCAGGAAGTCGTTGACGATCGCATCGCGGCCGGTCCACACCCGGGTCAGCGGGACGTCGCCGGGGTAGCACCAGGTGGCGTCCTCGGTGAAGCTGTCCACGATGGTCGCCAGGTCTCCCGCGGCGACGGCGTTGACGTAGCGGACCACCACGGCCTTCGGGGTGAGTTCCTCGCTCATGACTCTTCCTCTCCCAATGCTCGTGAATTGCACGTCAGTTGACGGTCAGTACGGCGTTGCCGCGGATCCGCCGCCCGCGCAGCTCGGCCAGCACCTCGCCGGTCCGCGTCCAGTCCCGGACCGTGCCGATTTCCGGGTGCAGCCGCCCGTCGGCGGTCAGGCGTACCAGGGTGGCCAGGTCGGGCCCGTCCGGCCCGTCCACGTCGGCGTAGCTGAACTGCCGGATGGTGGCGCTGACCGGCCCGTTCAGGATGGCGAAGAAGTCCAGCGTCACCGGCTGCCGGCTGGCCTGCCCGAACCAGAGCAGCAGCCCGCGCGGCGCCAGCCGGTCCAGTGCGAGCGGCAGGTCGGCGCCGCCGGTGGACTCCAGCACCAGGTCGAACGGCCCCTCGGCCTGCTCGACCTGCCGCACCACCTCGGCCGCGCCCAGCTCGCCCAGCCGCCCGCCGCGCTCCGCCGAGGCACTGACGGCGGTCACCCGCGCGCCGGCCGCGGCGGCGAGTTCGGTGACGTAGTGCCCGACCCCGCCGGAGGCGCCGGTGAGCAGGATCCGCCGGCCCGCCAGGTGTCCGGTGTGCCGGGCGGCGGTGCGCAGCAGGCGCAGCGCGGTCAGCCCGGCCAGCGGGAGCGCGGCGGCCTGGGCGGTGCTCAGCCGATCGGGGATCGGGGCCAGCGCGGTGGTCGGCACCGCGACGTACTCGGCCCAGCCGAGGGCCGGCGGGTGGGCCACCACGCGGCGCCCCACCGGCGGCCCGGAGCCGTCCGGCGCGGCCTGGACCACCAGCCCGGCCACGTCCTTGCCGGGCCGCCAGCCGGCCGGCGGGCGCTCCAGCACGAAGGTCTCGCCGCGGTTCACCGAGTACGCCTCGACCTTGACCAGCGCCTGGTCGGGCCGCTGCACCGGCTCCTCGACCTCGGCCAGGCGCACGGTGGGGCCGAGCTCGTGCGGTGTGCCGGTGGGCACGAACGCCTTCATCCGCCTGCTCCTTCTCGAGTTCTCGAGTTCTCCGACTGCTCCGAAGCTCCGTGCTGCCGTGCTGCCGTGCTGCCGTGCTCACAGCCAACCGCCGCCGCCCGGGGCCGGGCCAACAACCCGCCCGAGGCCCCGACAACCGACGGTTGTCGGTCAAGATGAGGGGCATGGACCTCGACCTCGCCCAGGTGCGCGCCTTCGTCGCGACCACCGAGCACCGCCACTTCCGGCACGCCGCCGAGGAGCTGTCGATCACTCAGCAGGCGCTCTCCAAGCGGATCGCGCGACTGGAGGAGGCGCTGGGGGAGCGGCTGCTGGAGCGGGACGGGCGGGGCGGACGCGGGGTGGAGCTGACGGCGGCGGGCGAGCGCTTCCTGGAGCCGGCCCGCGCACTGCTGTCGGCCGGGGAGGCGGCTGTGACGGCCGTGCGCGGGACGGTCCGGCCGCTGCGGCTGGACGTCTGGGGGCACCTGTTCGCACCGCTGCGGACGGTGCGTCAGGTGCTCGACGCGCAAACGCCGTCGGCCGTCGAGATCGGGCACGGACGCGACCTGCCCTCGGTGGCCGGTGCGTTGCTGCGCGGGGAGGTGGACGCCGGGTTCGGCCGCTACCACGCGCTGGGGGACCGGCGGGACCAGGAGCTGGCGCACCGCCTGGTCCGGCTCGAACCGGTGGACGTGATCCTCGGGCCCGGCCACCCGCTGGCCGGAGCCGACGCGCTGCGGCCGGCCGAACTGCGCGGCGGGCGGCTGCTGCTGCCGGCCGCGCTGGAGCGGTTGGACTTCCTGCAGCGGTTCGCCGAGCGCTTCGAGCTGGGCGCGGCGCTGGTGCCGGAGGCCAACCTCGGCGCCGAGCACTTCCTGGCCCAGCTGCGGGAGCACCCGGACGCTTTCGCCCTGCTCCCGGCCGACGTCCCGCTGCCCGAGGGGACGACCCCGGCGGGGCTGCGCGCCGTGCCGCTGGTCGACCCGACCCCGCTCTACGCCTGGTCGCTCAGCTGGCCGCGCCACGCCGCCCACCCGGCCGTCGCCGCCCTGCTGCGCGGCTTCGCCGAGGTCGGGCGCCGCAACCGCTGGCTGGAGTACCGCCCGGAGCGGGACTGGCTCCCGGAGGCGGAGCGGGCGGAGCTGACCGACCTGACCGACCTGCGCTGAGCCTGCCGGCCGCATGATCGACTGGCACCCGCCGACCTGCGCGGTGCCGCCGAGTCCGGGCCGGATCCGGCCCCGAGCCACCCCGCGACCAGCGGCTTTTGAGCCGATCGTCTCATTCGCCCCGGAGCTACTGACATCCGCTTCCGCCAGGGCCAGAATCGGCAGCGGGCCACCCCTGCTACCTGCCGGTAGCCGGCGCGGTGGCCGAAGGCAGGCAGCCCGGTCAAGGAGGACCCGCGTGTTCAGCACCATGCAGGACGTACCGCTCACCGTCGCCCGCATCCTGGGGCACGGCGCGACCATCCACGGGCGCTCCACCGTGACCACCTGGACCGAGAACGGCCCCGAGGTGCGCAGCTTCGCCGAGGTCGGCGCCCGCGCCGCGCAACTCGCCTACGCCCTGCGCGACGAGTTGGACGCCACGCCCGACACCGTCATCGGGACCTTGATGTGGAACAACGCCGACCACCTGGAGGCCTACCTCGCGGTGCCGGCCATGGGTTCGGTGCTGCACACCCTCAACCTGCGCCTGCCGGCTGCGCAGTTGGCATTCATCATCGACCACGCGGCCGACCACGCGATCATCGTCAACGGCAGCGTGCTCCCGCTGCTGGCCGCCGTGCTGCCGCGGTTGGCGCCGACCCTCAAGCACATCGTGGTCAGCGGCCCGGGCGACCGCTCGCTGCTGGCCGGCTTCGCCGGCACCGTGCACGACTACGAGGAACTGCTGGCCGGCCGCCCCACCGACTACCCGTGGCAGGAGGAGCTGGACGAGCGCCGCCCGGCGATGATCTGCTACACCTCCGGCACCACGGGCGACCCCAAGGGCGTGGTCTACAGCCACCGTTCGCTCTACCTGCACTGCCTGCAGGTCAACTCGGCCGCCACCTTCGCCCTCACCCAGCAGGACATCGCGCTGCCCGTGGTCCCGATGTTCCACGTCGGCGCCTGGGGCATCCCGCACGCCGCCTTCATGTCCGGCGCGAGCCTGCTGATGCCCGACCGCTTCCTGCAGCCGCAGCCGCTGGCCACCATGATCGAGCGGATCCGACCCACCGTCAGCGCGGCCGTGCCGACCATCTGGAACGGATTGCTGGACGAGCTCGATCACCCGACGGACCGTCAGCAGTCCTACGACACCTCCTCGTTGCGCCAGGTGGTGATCGGCGGCTCGGCCTGCCCGCCCGCGCTGATGCGCGGCTTCGAGGAGCGCCACGGTATCCGGGTGGTGCACGCCTGGGGCATGACCGAGACCTCCCCGCTGGGCACCTTCGGCCTGCCCCCGGCCGGCCTGACCGAGGACGAGGAGTGGGCCTACCGGATCACCCAGGGCGTCTTCCCGGCCTCGGTCCAGGCCCGGCTGACCGGCCCGGGCGGCGAGCGGGTGCCGCACGACGGCGTCTCGGCCGGTGAGCTGGAGGTGCGCGGCCCGTGGATCGCCGGCGCCTACTACGGCGGCCCGGACCGCGAACCCGAGCGCCCCGAGGACAAGTTCACCGAGGACGGCTGGCTGCGCACCGGCGACGTGGGCACCATCACCCCCGACGGCTTCCTCACCCTCACCGACCGGGCCAAGGACGTGATCAAGTCCGGCGGCGAGTGGATCTCCTCGGTCGAGCTGGAGAACCACCTGATGGCTCACCCGGAGATCGCCGAGGCCGCGGTGGTCGCCGTTCCCGACGAGAAGTGGGGCGAGCGGCCGCTGGCCACCGTGGTGCTGCGCCCCGGCGCCACCGTCGACCTGCGCGGCCTGCGGACCTTCCTGGCCGGGCGGATCGCCTCCTGGCAGCTGCCCGAGCGCTGGGCGCTGGTGCCCGCGGTGCCGAAGACCTCGGTCGGCAAGTTCGACAAGAAGGTGATCCGCGCCTCCTACGCCGCGAAGGAGCTGGACGTCACGGTGCTCGGCAAGGAGTGACGCCGCGTCGGCGCCGGACCCCGCGACGGGGCCCGGCGCCGACCCGTCAGCCGACCTGTCAGCCGGCCGCAGTCACCTCGCCGAGCGAGCCGATCCGTCCCAGCAGGTCCACGATCCGCGCCTGCACGTCGGCGCTGGTGGAACGCTCGGCCAGGAAGAGCACGGTCTCGCCGGTGCGCAGCCGCGGCAGCTCGGCGGGGTCGAGGTCGACCGAGGTGTAGACGACCAGCGGGGTGCGGTGCAGGCGGTCGTTGGCGCGCAGCCAGTCGAGCAGGCCCATCCGGCGGCGGCGGATCTGCAGCAGGTCCATCACCACCAGGTTGGGCTGCACGCTGCTCGCCTTGGAGACGGCGTCGTTCTCCGAGACGGCGTGCTCGACGTGCATGCCGCGCCGCTCCAGGCTGCTGGTCAGTGCGGCGGCGATGTCCGGGTCGCTCTCCACCAGCAGCACCCGGGCGGCGTGGTTCTCACTGTCCCTGGGCGCCAGCGCCCGCAGCAGCACGGCCGGGTCGGCCCCGTACGCGGCGTCCCTGGTGGCCTGGCCGAGACCGGCGGTGACCAGCACCGGCACCCGGCTGTTGAGCGCGGCGGTGCGCAGCGACTGCAGCGCGGTACGGGTGATCGGGCCGGTCAGCGGGTCGACGAAGAGGGCCGCCGGGTACGCGGCGACCTGGGCGTCCACCTCCTCGCGGGAGCGGACTATCACCGGGCGGTAGCCGCGGTCCTGGAGCGCCTGCTTGGTCGACGGGTCCGGCTCCGGCCAGACCAGCAGCCGGCGCGGGCGGCCGTCGGCGGCCGGGTTGACCATCGTCGGGTAGTCCGGGTACTCGGGCACCCGTGGCGTGGCGTCGGCGGTGGCGGCGACCGGATCGTCCTCGCCGGAGAGCCGGGGCAGCCCGCTGTCGCTGTCGCCGGGGCCTGACGGCGTGCCGGTCGCGGCCGGGGCCAGCTCGGCGATCGGGCGCGGCGGCGTGCGCGGCTCGCCGGGGCCGGGCACGTGCGGGGGGCTCGGGACGGCGATGGCCGGCGTCGGGAACGCGGCCGGGAAGGCGCTGGCGAACCCGGCCGGGCGCGGCGGCGCCAGCTCGCCCAGCCCGCTGCCCACCGGCACCTGCTGCGGCAGCGGCGGGGTGCTCTGCGGCGGCACGGCGGGCAGCGACGGCGCCGGCTCGGGCAGCGCGAGCGCGCTGGACGGGCCGGCGGACGGCGCGTCGGGCGCGGGCCGGGCCGCTTCCAGTGCGGGCTGGGCCTGCTCCAAGGCAGGCTGTGCCGCGCCAGGGATGCCGAGCCGGCGGCGCCGCCCGGTGGGCTGCTGCTGTTCGGGAGCCGCGGCGGCCTCGACGATCGCCGGCTCGCTCGGCACGGGCGGCAGCGCGTGCTCGAGACCCGGGTAGAGCGGGGTGCCGGGCCCCGGCACCCCGGGCAGCGCGAGCGCCGCGGCCGGCGGCTCGGGCTCGGTCGGCTGTGCGGGCAGCGCCCGCCGCCGCCGGGCCGACTGGGTCGGCTGCTGTTCGGTGGGGTTCGGGCCGGGGCCGAGCGCGATCGGACCGCGCCCCGCCGATTCGCTCGGGCCGCTGGAACCGTCCGGGCCGCTGGGACCGTCCGGGCCGCTGGGACCGGGGCCAAGGGCGAGCGGTCCACGCTCGGCACGGCTGCCGGCCGCGCCACCGACCGCTGCCGGGGCGCCCTCGGTCGAGCCGGTCTCGCCGTCCGACCTGTCCGCCCCGTTCGCCCCGTTCGTCGCCGGGCTCTCGGCCGGCGCGGTGGGTCCGCCCGCCAGGCCCGGCAGATCGGGCAGCACCGCCGTGTCGGTCTCCCGGGGCACCAGCCGCCCGCCGTTCGCCGCCGCCCGGGCGGCCGCGGCCTTGGCCGTCGCCGGGTCCAGCGGCAGCTCCACCACATAGGTGGTGCCCGCGTGATTGGGCAGCTCGTGCGGCTGGAGCACGCCGCCGTGGCGCTCCACCAGGCCGCGCGCGATCGGCACGTGCACCCGGCTGCCGCCCCGCCCGGGGCCGCGCACCTCGATCCGGGCCACCTCGCCGCGCTGCGCCGCCGCCAGCACCACCGTCGGCGGCTGGCCGCCGCCGGTGCCGGGGCCGCCGGTCAGCTCGGCGCCGCTCACATCGGCCACCAGGTGGGCGAGTGCCTGGGCGAGCTTCTCGTGGTCGGCGTTCACCTCGACGGGGGCGGCGTGCACCGAGAAGCGCAGCCGGCCCGGGCCGACCAGCTGCCCGGCGAACTCCACCGCCCGCGCGACCAGCTTGTCCAGCGAGGTCTGCGTGCGGTCGAGCGCGTCGCCGCCCTCGCGTCCCTCCGCGCCGGCGGCCGGTTCGTGCTCGTGGCGCTGGTGCGCCAGTACGCCGTCGATCAGCAGGCCGAACCGCCGGCAGTCGTCGGCGAGCGCGCGCAGCGTCCAGTTGGCCTCCGGCCACAACTGTCCGGCCGGGTCGCCGGCCAGCGTGTCGATCCGCTGCCGCAGCGCCTCCAGGGCGCCGCTGACCTCGGTCTCCAGCACGGCGGTCAGGTGCTCGGCGCGGGCGGTCAGGGCCAGCTCCCTGGTCCGGTCGGTGAAGGTCATCACCGCGCCGACCAGCTGGTCGCCGTCGCGCACCGGAGCCGTCGTCAGGTCGACGGTGACCGCTCTGCCGTCCTTGCGCCACAGCGTGGCCCCGCGCACCCGGTGCTTGCGGCCCGAGGTGAGGGTGTCGAGCAGCGCGGACTCCTCGGCGGCCAGCGGCGTGCCGTCCGCGCGGGAGTGCTGGACCAGCGGGTGCAGCTCGCGCCCGCCCAGCTCGCTGGCCCGGAAGTCCAGGATGTGCGCGGCCGCCGGATTGACCAGGACGACCCGGCCTTCCAGGTCGACGCCGAGCACGCCCTCGGCCGCCGCCCGCAGGATCATCTCGGTCTGCTTGTGCTGGCGGCGCAGCTCCGCCTCGACGCCGAGCCGGCTGGTGAGGTCGCGGACCAGGAGCAGCAGCAGGTCGCCCGCGTTCGAGCCGCGTGCGCCGCCGTCCCGGTAGGAGTCATAGGAGGTGTGAGAGGAGAACGCGTAGCCGCGGCCCTCGCTGCCGTGCTCGTCGGCGAAGTCGTTGCCGGAGACCTCGACCGGGAAGGTGCTGCCGTCGGTGCGCCGTGCGGTCATCCGGACCGGCTTGTCGACCTCGTCACGGTCACGGGGCGCGGGACGCATCGAGCCGGGAATCCGGCTCGGGTCGAACTCGGGCAGCAGGTCGAGCACGCCCATCCCCACCAGCGAGGTGCCGGGGGTCTGCATGCTGCGGACGGCGGCCTGGTTGGCGTCCACCACCGTGCCGTTGCTGTTGACCAACAGCAGTGCGTCGGGCAGTGCGTCGAGTATCGCGGCGAGGCGAGCAGCGCCTCGGATCGGCCTGCTGCTCACGTCGACAGGTCTCCTCACGACTTACGACTTGCGGTTCGCGCTCGCGGACCGGGCTGCCTCCGGGGGTTGGAGTATCCCATTGTTTTTGCCGAGAGGACGACCCGCCTAGTAACGTAAGCGGTGGTTGGTGCCGGAGCCCCGAGCTGTGGCATCATCGCATGCACGCGGTCCGCACCGGAGACGGTGATGGGCCGAGTGGATGGAGGCTTCGCCTAGTCCGGTCTATGGCGCCGCACTGCTAATGCGGTTTGGGTCTTAAAGCCCATCGAGGGTTCAAATCCCTCAGCCTCCGCCCGATGAGAGCCCCGCCGACCTCGGTCGGCGGGGCTCTCGCCATCGGTGGCACCGGTCGACCTGCCCGGAACTTATCGATTTCACCCCAGGTCGACGGTCATGTAATGTTGTCCCCGCACCGCCCCGGAGGCCAAGTCACCAGGGCGAGCGCTCATAGCTCAACGGATAGAGCACTTGACTACGGATCAAGAGGTTGCAGGTTCGAATCCTGCTGAGCGCACCAACCCACCGCTCGCGGTCGCCTTTTCGGGGCCGTCCGAGCGCTCATAGCTCAACGGATAGAGCACTTGACTACGGATCAAGAGGTTGCAGGTTCGAATCCTGCTGAGCGCACCACCTGTCGAAGGCCCCTCAGTCGAGGGGCCTTCGGCGTTTCCGGCTCCGGCCCGGCGGGCCCGTCCGGGTGATTCGCAGGCTGTTCGATCGGGTGGCGTGCGTGACGGACCGTTAGATCGTGATTCCTTCTTGTCACATCGTGTGCACAGGAGGGTCTCATGCCCGCGGGAACCACCCGTCGAACGGTCGTGGTCGCGGCGGCGCTGGCCGTCGGGCTCACGGTCGGCTGGCTTCCATCCGTCTCGCAGGCGCAGCAGTCGCCGGACGCGTGGTCGGACAATCAGCGAGCGGTGCTGCGCTCCGGGCTCGACGTCGACCTCGACTTCGCCGCCGTCCCCGGGATCACCGCCCGACCCGCGCCCGGCACGCTGGACGCCACCGGTGCGGCCGGCTACGTCGACGGGGTCCGCCCCGGGGCGCCCGCCGAGACCTTCCAGCTCGGCGAGGACCGCCCGCAGGTGGACGGCAGCTGGCGCACCCTGGGCACCCTGCGGCTCAGCTTCTCCCGCCCGGTCCGCAACCCCCGGCTGCACGTCAGCGGCCTGGCCGGAGCGGCGGACGGCCCCGGCGGCCGGGTCAGCTCGGCCGTCCGACTGAGCGTCACCGGCGGCAGCCCGGGCGGTCCGGCGCTCACCACCCGCTCGCCCTGGCGGGGCTGGACGGCGGACGGCGGCACGCTCACCCCGAGCAGCACCGACGGCTCGGGCGACGCGACCGCGGACCCGGCCGGCAGCCTCGAACTCGACGGCACCTTCGACACCGCGACCTTCCGGGTCGAGCGGCGGGACACCGCGGCGCCCGGCACCACCACCGCACCCCCGGCGCTGCGGCAGGCGTTCACCGTCACGCTGGACGAGACGCTGGGCAGCGCGCCGCTCGGGTACGGGAACGCCTCGCACGTGATCTCCGACCTCTTCCTCGGCAGCGACGCGGGCAGCGCGGTGCCGACCGCCGGACTCGGCCACCGGGGCAGCGGGCCGCAGCCCGCGCCGCCGGAACTCCAGCCGGGCCGGGTCGAGCACACCGCCAACGACCCGACCCTGGTGTTCCCGGCGACCGCCGCGATCGGCGGCTACTACGACGTCACCGTGCCGATCAACCCGGGCCAGAGCGCTGCGACGCTGGCGGGCTGGATCGATTTCGACCGCGACGGCCGCTTCGAGCCGACCGAGCGGGCCCAGGTCGATGTCCCGCCCGGGGCGAGCAGCGCGACGTTGGAGTGGATCGTGCCGCCGAGCGTCGCCGCCGGCGACACCTGGGCGCGGCTGCGGATCGCCCGCGACCCCGCCCAGGTGGTCGCGGCCGATGGTTTCGCGGACGCCGGTGAGGTGGAGGACCAGGCGATCCGGCTCGGCGTCGGCGCGGCCGAACCGGAGTTCACCAGCCCCGTGTCGGGCACCGAGATCGGCGAAGCGCGGCCGCAGTTCGCCGGCGACAACGGCGTGCCGGGCGCGATCGTGGCGGTTCAGGAAGGCACGGTGACCCTCTGTCAGGCCACGGTGGCGCGGGACGGCAGCTGGAGCTGCCGGCCCGAGGCGGCGCTCACCCAGGGCGAGCACACGGTACGGCCGGCCGAGACCACCAGCGGGGGCGTGGCGCAGGCCGGGGAACCGGTCCGGATCACGGTCAGCACGACGCCGCCGGTCGTGCCGGTCCTCACGCTGCCCGAGTACACCAACGACCCCGGGCTGCTGCTCACCGGCACGGGCGGACCCGGGAGCACGGTCTCGGTGACGGACGGGGGCGGCAGTGGCAGCGGCAACGAGCTGTGCCGGACGGCGGTGAAGGCGGACCGGTCCTGGTCCTGCCTGCCGGTCGAGGAACTGGCCGAGGGGCCGCACGTGCTGACCGCGACCGCCGTGGACGAGGCGGGCAACCACGCGGTCGGGCGCCCCACCACGCTGGTGGTGGACACCGTGCCGCCCGCGAAGCCGGTGCTCACGGTGCCCGGGCCCGGTGAGGAACTGCGCGTGCTGCGCCCGCGCCTGGCGGGCAAGGGCGAGCCTGGAACCACGGTGACGGTGGTGGCCGGCGGGGACGGGGCGCTGTGCGCGGCGGTCGCGGCGGTGGACGGCAGCTGGCGGTGCAACGCGATGCGGGACCTGGCGGCGGGGGAGCAGCTGCTGACCCCGACGGCGACCGACCGGGCCGGCAACACCACGGCGGGCGACCCGGTGCGGGTGCGCGTGGTGGCGGGGGGCGCCAGTGCGAGTGTGCCGCCGACGTCGACGCCGAGCCCGACTCCAAGCCCGAGCCCGAGCCCGACTCCGAGCCCGAGCCCGAGCCCGACTCCGAGCCCGACTCCGAGCCCGACCCCGACTCCGACTCCGAGCCAGACTCCGACTTCGAGTCCGAGTTCGAGCGCACGCCCCAGCCCGAGCGGCAGCCCGAGTCCGAGTGTCGGCATGGGTCTGAGCCCGGGTGCCAGTGCGAGCGCCCGCCCGAGTGCCGGCGCGAGCGCCACCCCAAGGCCGAGCGCGACCCTCCGCCCGAGCGTCAGCAGCAGCCCGAGCGTGAGCCGCAGCCCGGGTGCTGGTGCCGGCGCGATCTCGAGCAGCAGCGTGCCCAGCGCCGCACCGACACCCTCCCCGTCCACCTCCACCTCCACCTCACCTTCCCCAGCGCTGGTGGCCCCGCCGGCTTCCCCCTCCGTCCTTCTGCTCGGGCCGCCGCCGGTGGCGGACAGCTTCCCGCTGCACCGGAGCACGCTCGGAGGCTGGCGGGCGGCGAGTTGTGGGGTGCTGCTGATCCTCACGGGGCTGACCTTGATCACCAGGCGGCTCCTCGCCCGTGGTCCGGGTGCTCGACGCCGCTGAGTCGGGTCGGGCCCGACGCCACCTCGGTGAACCGACACACCATCAGCCAAATGTCGCATTTGCTGACTTATGTCCTTAACCTGACTGCGCGTAACAAACCGACTCTGAGGATCCCGCATGGACGTCCCCCGCGATTTCCCCCGCGATCTCGCCCGCCGCTCCCTCGCCGGCGCGACCCCGCTCCCGAAGGGGTCGATCGGCACCGGTCCCGGTCCCGATCCCGTCGCGCTCCTGGCCCCGGCTGCTCATCCACAACGTGTGGACACCCGTGCCGAGGTCGCCGCCCGCCGCCCCCCGAAGGTGGACCCGGAACTGCGTGAGCGGGCGGCGTTCGCGCTCCCCGGATGGGTGGCCCTGCTCGCGCTGCTGCTCTCGTTCGGCTCGGTCGGCCTGGTGCTGGCCCGGGTCGGGCTGATCCCGCAGCTCGCCGACCCACTGCCCGACCTGCGCGGCAGCGCTGCCCGGCTGGCGGGTGGGCCGGTGGTGACCGGGTGGGCACTGGCGGCGGCGACCGTGGGCGCGCTGGTCGGCCTGGTCGTGCTGGCAGGGCTGCTGGCCAACGCGGGCGGTGAGACCCGGGTGCTCAGCCGCTGGGGGCGCTACCGGGGGACGGTGCGTCGGGCGGGGCTGCTCTGGGTGAACCCGCTGGTGCGCCGGCGCCGGGTGGACGTCCGGCTGCGGCACTGGCGCAGCGACCCGGTCCAGGTCACCGACCGGTCCGGGACGCCGATCGTGGTCCGGTTGCTGGTGGTCTGGCGGATCAAGGACAGCGCCCGCGCGGTCTTCTCGGTGGGCGACCACGAGGAGTACCTGCGCGAGCAGATCCACGCCGTGCTGACCCGCACCGCGAGCACCCTGCCCTGCGACAGCAACGCGGCCCCGGGCCCCGCGCTGCGCGACGGGCAGTGGTTCGCCGACGAGTTGACCCGCGCGTTGGCGGCCGAGGCGGCTCCGGCCGGGCTGGAGGTGTTCTCCGTGCAGCCGCTGGCGCTGGAGTACGCGCCGGAGGTGGCCGAGTCGATGCGCCGCCGCCGGCTGGCCGACCTGGACGCGGGGCTGCGCACGGTGCTGGTGGACGACGCGGTGGAGGCCGCCGCGCTCGCGGTGCGCCGGCTGGAGCGGGCCACCACCCACGAGCTGGACCAGGCCGCCCGCAGCGCACTGATGGAGCAGCTGCTGGTCGCCTTCGTCGCACCCGCCGGGGTGCCGAGCGCGCTGCCGGGCACCGTCCCGGCACCTGCCGCCGGGCATTCCGTTGGGCGCGCCGCGAAGAAGTAGGAAGGGAACCGCACATGAAGATAGCCACCGACCCCGCCCTGATCGGATTCGAGGAGTGGCACGGCGAGTCACCGGTGCCGCAGGCGTGCAGGTGCCCGCACTGTGTGGCCCGGGCCGGTTCGCGGGCCTGGCCGGCTACTCGGCCCGGCCGAATACCGCGGCTCAACCGCACGGTCCGGGGCGCCTGCCTGGCCACCACCGTCCTCGCGGGGGCCGGCGTGCTGGGCCTGGGCCTCGATGCCGGGACCGCCGCCGCCGAGTCGGCCCCGAGCGGCCCGGGCTGGGACGGTTCGCGCTACTGGTTCAAGAACGAGTCGGGGGAGTGGCGCTACACCAGCCACTACGACGTCTATCTGAGCCGGACCACTGCCACCACCAGCAGCACCAGCACCACCAGCGAGAACGGCATCCAGCAGGGCTGGGACGGCTCGCGCTACTGGTTCAAGAACGCGGCGGGCGAGTGGCGGTACACCAGCCACTACGACGTCTACCTCAGCCGCATCGGCGCCCCGTCCCCCGCCGCCCCCACCAGCAGCAGCACCGAGCCGGCCATCGCCTTCGCGCTCGCGCAGCTCGGCAAGCCCTACGTCTGGGGCGGCAACGGGCCCAGCGGCTACGACTGCTCGGGCCTGGTGCAGCAGGCGTACCGCCGGGCTGGGATCGACCTGCCCCGGGTGGCGGACGACCAGTACGCGGCCACCACGCCGATCAGCGCGGACCAGCTGCGCCGCGGCGACCTGCTCTTCTGGTCGGACAGCGGCCGCGCCTCCGGCATCCACCACGTGGCCATCTACCTGGGCGACGACCAGTACGTCGAGGCCCCGCGCCCGGGTCGCGGCGTCCGCATCTCGACGCTCAACGCCGGCTACTTCCCGACTCAGCTGGGGCGGCCCTAGCCCCTGTCAGCTCCTCGCAGGCCCCGCGTCGATCCCTGTCCACAGGCTGTGGACAGGGATCGACGCGCTCCGCCGTCACGCCGAGGCGGCGTCCAGCAGTGCCAGCTCCTCGCCGGTGAGCCGCAGCGTGGTGGCGGCCAGCAGCGGGGCGAGTTGCTCGACGGTGCGGGCGCTGGCGATGGGGGCGGTGACCGTGGGCTGGGCGATCAGCCAGGCGAGCGCCACGGCGGCGGGTTCGACCTGTTGGGCGGCGGCGACGGTGTCCAGCGCGGCGAGCACCCGCGGGCCGCGCGGGTCGGCCAGGTGGCGGAGCGCGCCTTCCGCGCGGCGGCTGTCCACCTGCGGGCCGTCCACCCGGTACTTGCCGGTGAGGAAGCCGGCGGCGAGCGCGTAGTAGGGGACGGCGGCCAGCCCGTGCTCGGCCACCACGGCGGCCAGCTCGCCCTCGTAGGTGGCGCGCGAGACCAGGTTGTAGTGCGGCTGCAGGGCGACGTACTTGGCCAGGCCCTCGCGGTCGGAGAAGTCGAGCGACTCGGTCAGCCGTTCGGCGCTGATGTTGGAGGCGGCGATCTCGCGGACCTTGCCCTCCTTCACCAGCTCGTCCAGCGCGCCGATGATCTCGGCCACCGGGACCTCGGGGTCGTCGAAGTGGGTGTAGAGCAGATCGATCGTCTCGATGCCGAGCCGGCGCAGCGAGGCCTCGGTGGCGGTGCGGATGTTCGCTGCGCGCAGGCCCATGGCCTGCGGGTGCCGGCTGATCTTGGTGGCCACCACGATCCGGTCGCGGTTGCCGCGCGAGCGCAGCCAGTTGCCCAGGACGGTCTCCGACTCGCCGCCCTGGTGGCCCGGGACCCAGGCGGAGTAGCTGTCGGCGGTGTCGACGAAGTTGCCACCGGCGGCGGCGTAGGCGTCCAGGACCGCGAACGACTGGGCCTCGTCGGCGGTCCAGCCGAAGACGTTGCCGCCGAGCGCGAACGGGTGGACGGAGAGTTGGGAGGGGCCGAGGGGGACGCGGGCGACGTCGGTGGTGGTCATGGTGTGAACAACCAGCGCCGTCCGATGGCCATTCCGGGGCGAGGGGTGAGCGGTCGGGCCATCTCTCGCTCTTTTGGATCAGCCGCTCACCCCGGGCTGTCCCGGGCAGGCCCGGATTGGTTAGAGTCCCATGCCATGGCTGAGAACAACTATGAAGACCCCGCCGGCAGCACCCAGATGTTCCGGGCCTTTGTGGAGACGCCGGCGGCCCAGGCCCCGAGCAACGTCTCCGTTCACCGCAGCAACGGCGGCGGCCGCGGCGGCCTGATCGCGGTCGTGGCGATCGTCGCGGTCGTCGTGGTGGTCGCGGTGGTCTGGCTCGCCGCGAGCTGACCGCTGGTCAGGACAGGCCGACCCGGGCGCGGGTCGTGATCAGCACGGCTCGCGCCAGGCGTCCAGGTTCAGGTGCTTCTCCATCGAGCTGAGCTGGAGCTGCTTGGACTGCGCGCAGTACTGGCTGTTCGGCACGTTGTACTCGACGTGCAGCACCGCCTTGCCCTCCTTGATGAAGGGCGTCAACCCGTTGCACTCCTGGAACTCGGCGCACTGCTCGTCGACCGAGAAGTCGAAGTAGTCGACCAGCTGCGGGACCTGGTTCACGTCGTTCTTCAGGGCCACGCCGAGGCCGCGCTGGTGGGCCAATCCGGCGATCATCTTGTTGAAGGCGAGTTGGTCGTCGGCGGTGACCGGGAAGCCGGAGTTGTTGGAGTAGGCCTCCAGCAGGTCGGGCTCGACCGCGTCGAAGCCCTTCTCCTTGCACATGTCGAAGCGCTTGGCCAGCAGCGGCTCCAGCACGTTGAGCTGCCGGATGTCGAACCACTTCTCGCCCTTCCAACCGTCGGCCGAGCCGAGCGCCGAGCCCGGGAAGGCCGAGGCGTCGGGGCGGAAGCTCTCCCAGGCGCCGACGTTGAGGTAGCAGATCACCTTGCGGCCCTTGGCATGCAGCGCGGCGACCACCGAGGCGTCGTTCTCGAAGCCGTCGATGTCGTAGACCGGGACGTCGACGGACTGGTCGACGGTGCCGCTGAGTTGCCACTGCCAGGCGGTGCCCGGCGCGGGGTGCCAGTAGGCCGGGGCCGCACCGCTCGGCGACCCGGACGCCGCCCCCGACCCGGACGCGGATGGGCTCGCAGGCCGGCTCGGCGGCGCGGAACTCGGCTGTCCGGTCGCCGAGTTCGCCGCGCTGCCGGTCGGGATCGGCTCGGGCGAGTCCGAGTCGTCGCCGCCCCCGTCGCTGGAGCAGGCGCTCGCCAGCAGCGCGGTGGTCAGGCTCAGGGCGGCCAGCAGGGCAGCGGTACGACGGCTCACTGCGGACACTCCAGATGCCTCGGATCCGGTGGTGGCGGGGCAGGGTTTCCCACGGTGTCCGACGGTACGTCAGTTGTGCCCAGCCCGTGCGGCGAGGTGGCCCAGGGGTTGTCGCCGCCCCCGGGTACCGCGCAGCCGAAGCCGGCCCGGCGGGAGGTGATCAGCGCGGCCGCCGCCTCGGCCCGCTCGGCCGGGACCTGGTAGACCAGGTGGCAGAACCGCTCGGCCGGATGATGAGCCGTCCAGAGTGGCAGCACCAAGGCGCCGTACTCGGTCCAGCTGCCCTCGAAGGTGACCAGCAGATCACCGAACTCCGGCTCCGCGTACGACGGTTCAGGATGCAGACCGTGGCCGAGCACGACCAGGTCGCAGCCGGCCGCGCGGGCCGCGGTGGCCAGCCGGCGGTAGTGCGCGAGGGCCGCCGGGTGGGCCGCGACCTGGTCGAAGTAGACCCCGGTGGTGCCGTACCACTGACGGTGGTTCAGCAGCTCGGCGATCACGCAGGCGTGCGGGCGCCGGCCGTAGCCGGTGTCCACGTAGCCGAGCAACGGGATGCCGGCCTTGGCCAGTTCGGCCGCGGCCTGCACGAAGACCGGTTCCGGCTCCGCGCCGGGGCCGTCGGCGATGTTGAGCACGACCGCCCGCACCCGCTCGGGGCCGGCGGCCGCGACCGCCTGCCAGGCCGCCGGGTCCACCGCGGGGTGGACGTACAGCGGCACCAGCAGGCGGATCGGGGAGGTGCTGGTCATCGGGTGCCGGCCGCCTGTGGGCCGGCACTCGACGCGGTGTTCGGTGGGCCGCTCGCCGCGCTGCTCACGCTGGTCCAGAGGTCGCGCAGGCTCTGGTCCAGCGCGATCCGGGGCCGCCAGCCGAGCGAGAGCTCGGCCGCCGAGATGTCCCCCTGGTGCCAGGAGACGTCGGCCGAGCGGTCCGAGCCGGTCCCGGTCTCCTCGATCCGGCCGGTGAAACCGGCCGCCGCCGCCAGTCCCTCGGCGATCGCCCGGACGGGCTGGGCGCGCCCCCCGGCGACGTTGAGGATCCGCGGCAGCGGTGCGGCGGCCAGCGCGGCGGCGACCACCGCCGCGCCGACGTCGCGGGCGTCCACGAAGTCGCGGTAGGCGGACAGGTCGCCGACCGTCACCACCCCGCCGGGGCGGGCGGCCAGTTCGGCGGCCAGCCGCCCCGGCAGTGAGGCGGCCGAGGCGCCGGGGCCGACCGGGTTGAAGACCCGCAGCGAGACCGCGTCCAGTGCGGACTCGGCCACCGCCAGGGTCCCGGCCAGCTTGGTCGCCCCGTAGATGCCGGTCGGGCGCGGCAGGTCCCGTTCGCTCAGCGAGCTGCCGGGATCGGCCGGGCCGTACTCGCCGGCCGACCCGAGGTGGATCAACCGTGCCTTGGGGCAGGCGAGTTCGAGCGCCTCGACGAGTACGGCCGGGCCCCGGGCGTTGACCTCGCTCTGGTGCCGGGCGCTGCCGGCCACCGCTCCGGCGCAGTTGACCACCAGCTCCGGTGCCAGCCGCCCCAGGCCGACGGCCAGCGACTCGACCTGACAGTTCGTCAGATCGACCTGCAGGTCGTGGGCCGCGCGCCGACCAGCGGTCGCCAGTTCGGCTCCCGGCAGTTCCCGCAGGGCGGTGGCGACGTGCCGGCCCAGGAAGCCGTCCGCGCCGAGCAGCAGGATCCTCACGCGGCCCGCCCGTCTGCCGCGCCGACCGGGGTGGGTTCGTCCAGTTCCAGCTCGACGGCCTCCTCGACCTGGGCGCCGGTCCGGCTGAGCTCGTTCAGCGCGCGCTCGGTGCGGTCGTCCCGCAGCAGCATCGAACGGCGGCCGGCGAACTCGGCGTTGGCCCGGTCGTAGTCGTCGGGACGGCCGATGTCCAGCCAGTAGCCGTCGAACTCGTAGGCGGCCGGCGGGGTGTCGGCGCCCAGCAGGTCCAGGACCAACTCGTCGAACCCGAGCGGAAGTCCGGGGGTGTAGCCGGCCAGGGCCGCCCTCGAGACGCCGTAGACGCCCATCGAGACGCGGTAGTCCATGCTCGGCTTCTCGCGGAAGGCGGTGATGCTGCCCGCCACGGCGGTCAGCACCCCGAAGTCGATCTTGACCTCGCGGGCATAGGTCGCGATGGTCAGCGGCGCCCCGGAACCCTCGTGGTGCTTCAGCACCCCGGCGAAATCCAGGTCGGTGAGGATGTCGCCGTTCATCACCAGGAAGTTCTCGGGCAGCCGGTCGAGCATGGTCAGCAGCGGGCCCATGGTGCCCAGTGGCGTGTCCTCGACGGCGTAGCCGACCCGCAGCCCCCACTGCGAACCGTTGCCGACGTAGGCGCGGATGATGTGGCCGAGGTGCCCGATGGCGAGCGTGACGGTCTTGAAGCCGGCGGCGGACAGCTGGCGCATCACGATCTCCAGGATCGCGTGCTGGTCGCCGATCGGAACCAGCGGCTTGGGCAGGGCGGTGGTGTAGGGCCGGAGCCGAACGCCTTTGCCCCCGGCCAGGATCACTGCGTGCATGGTGGTCTCCCCCACGATGAGGTGGACGTGCTCAGACGAAGTTGACGTGGACGGGCTCAGACGTTGTACAGGTCGGTCTTGTAGCGGGCCAGGTTGGCCGGGTCGCGGAAGAAGGCGATGGTCTTCTCCAGGCCCGCCTCCAGCGAGTACGCGGGCGCCCAGCCGGTGGCCGCGCGCAGCCGGCCGGCGTCGCAGACCAGCCGCATCACCTCGGAGCCGGCCGGGCGCAGCCGCTGGCTGTCCTCCTTCACCGTCAGCTCGACCTCCATCAGCTTGCCGACCAGGGTGACCAGGTCGCCGACCGAGATCTCGCCGCCGGTACCGGCGTTGAAGGTGCGGCCGACCACGGTCGCGGCCGGCGCGGTGCCCACCGTGTGGAAGGCCGCGGCGGTGTCCTTGACGAACATGAAGTCCCGGGTGGGTCGCAGGTCGCCCAGGGTGATCTCGCGGGCCCCGGCGGCGATCTGCGCGATCACGGTCGGGATCACCGCGCGCATCGACTGGCGCGGGCCGAAGGTGTTGAACGGCCGCAGGGTGACCACCTGGGTGTCGAAGCTGGCGTGGTAGGAGTCCGCCAGCCGGTCCCCGCCCGCCTTGGAGGCCGAGTACGGGGACTGGGTGTTGATCGGGTGGTCCTCGGTGATCGGGACGGTCTGCGCGGTGCCGTAGGTCTCGCTGGTGGAGGTGTGCACCAGCCGCGGGATGTCCTGGTGGCGCACCGCCTCCAGCACGTTGAGGGTGCCGCTGACATTGGTGTCGATGTAGGAGTGCGGTGCCTGGTAGGAGTACGGGATGGCGATCAGCGCCGCCAGGTGGTACACCGCCTCCGCGCCCTTGACCAGGCCGTTCACCGAACCGGGGTCGCGGACGTCGCCGAGCACGATCTCCACCGAGTCGAGCGTGTGCGCGTCCAGCGTCTCCAGCCAGCCGAACGAGGAGAAGGAGTTGTACTGGACCATGGCTCGTACCCGGTGCCCGTGGGCGACCAGATGCTCGGTCAGGTGGGAGCCGATGAAACCTTCGGCTCCGGTGACTGCGACAGTGCTCATGTCAGTGAACTGCCTTCGCTGTGTGGTGTGGTGACAGACCATCAGTGTGGAGGTCCGGAGTGCGTCGCGGCGCCATACTGGAGATTTCCCAGCGCTTGTTCAGCGGTTGTTCAGCAATGGTGAAAGTTGTACGCCGGTCTTTCAGCGGTGCCGGGTGGTGCGCCCGAGGACGACCACGGCCAGCGGTACCAGCAGTGCGGCGGCTGCTCCGCAGCCGTACAACTGGACGCTGCTCGGGTCGCCGCCGGTCAGGGCGGCGGTGATCTCGAACCCGGCCGCCGCGAGACAGAGGCCCGAGGTTCGCCAGGCGACCGACAGGGCCTGCAGCAGCAGCGCCGTCCACAAGGTGGCGGCGAGCAGCAGCAGCGCGGTCAGCCGGGTCGGACCGATCAACGGGGCCCGTGCCCACACGGCGGTGGCCGCGTAGTCCAGTGCGGTGACCGCGAGCAGGTAGCCGAGCAGGCAGCCGGCCAGCGCCAGGGCGGTGCGGCGGCGGAAGTCGGCCGAGCTGGTGCTGCTGCGCAGCGCCCGGGTGGCCAGGCTCCGGTAGCGGTAGAGCAGCCATTCGGCCAGGCCCAGACTCAGCGTGAGCGCGACCAGGGCGGGCCCGGTGGCGCCCGCGCCGGGTACGGCGGGCGCGGTGGGGCGCACCGCGTGGTGCAGGGCCGGACCGAGCCCGGCGATCATGGTCAGGGTGCCGACGGCCAGGCCGAAGAGCCCGGACGCGGTGGTCGCGGACCAACTCGGCCCGCTGGCCCGGGCTCCGCCGCCGCTGAGGCGACGGCCCAGCTGCCAGGCCGCGAGGCCCACCGCGGCGACCAGGGTGGCCAGCAGGATCGCCGCCTTGGCCCAGGCGGGCAGCCGCACCGCCAGCACCAGCGCGGCACCGGTGGCGGACGGCGCCAGCGCCGCGAGCAGCAGCTTCTCCTGGCCGAGCACCAGCAGCGCGGTGGCCGCACCCAGGTAGAGCGACTGCCCGATGATGAAGAGCAGCGCGGCCAGCGGACCGCCCAGGAGCCAGCCGGTGCCCGCGGCCAGCAGCGCGCCGAGCGGTGCGCCCAGCGCCAGCGTGCGGGCCGCCGAGCGGCGGTCGGCCAGGCTCAGCCAGCCGTACGCGCGGTGCGCGAGCGCCTGGTTGAAGGCCCAGCTGAGCAGGGTCGCGGCGGCCAGCGCGGCCATCCCCGAGGGCAGGCCGAAGCGCTGCCGGTGGGCGCTGAACAGGTCGGCGCCGAGCAGGTAGGCGAGCCCGGGCAGCGCGAAGACCAGCCCGCGCAGCAGGCAGCGCCACGGGTCGGCCCGCCAGGGATCGGCGTCGGCCGGGGCCGGCCCCGGGTAGCGGCGGGCGACCTTGGCGAACAGGTCCTCGGCCAGCGTGAAGGCGTCCGCCCGCCCGTAGACCAGCGCGGCCTGCTCGTCGGTCAGGCCGTCCGACTCCAGGAACGCCGCGATCTCGTAGGGGTGGACCGCGTCCGCGCACAACTCGGCGAGCCGGTCGGCGAGTTCGTCCAGCGGGTCGGGCGAGAGCTCGGGGTGGGCGGCGGCCGGCACCGGCCGCTGGCGGCGGCGCGGCAGGGTGCGCAGCCGCATCGTCTCCTCGGCCCACCCCGGCGTGCCCTCGTCCGGGACGAGCCTGAGCGGCCCGCTCATGCGGCGCCCTCGGCGGCGAGCAGTCTGGTCGACTCCGGCCGCTGTCCGAGCAATTCGGCGTAGATGCCGCGGAAGGCGTCGATCGTCTGGCGCAGGGTGAACTGTTCGACCACCCGGATCCGGGCGCCCGCGCCCATCACGGCCCGGCGCTCGGGGTCGCGCAGCAGCTCCAGGGCGGCCCGCGCCATCGGCTCCGGCTCGCGCGGCGGCACCACCAGACCGGTGTCGCCCACCGCCTCGCGCACCCCGCCGACATCGGTCGACACGGTCGCCCGCCCGGAACTCATCGCCTCGATCAGGGTGAACGGGAAGCCCTCGCTGATGCTGCTGAGCATCACGATGCTGCCGGCCGCGTACGCGTCCTTGATGTCCTCGACCCGGCCCTCGAAGGCCACCGAGTCGGCCAGCCCCAGCTCGGCGGCGAGCGCGATGCAGCCGTCCCGGTAGCCCTCGGCGCCCCGCGCGGTGCCGCCGAACAGGCGCAGCCTGGCGTCGGGCAACTCGGCCTTGACGATCGCGAAAGCCCGGATCAGCGTCTCCAGGTCCTTGATCGGGTCGACCCGGCCCGCCCAACTCATGGTCGGCAGCTCGGGCTCGGGCCCGGCGGCCGGGAAGAGCTCGGGGTCCACCCCGTTGTAGACGGTGCGGATGTTGGCCGAGGGCGTGCCCCCGCGCTCCTCCCAGCGCCGGTTGTACCGGTTGCCGGGGGTGACCAGCGCCGCCCGCGCGTAGCTCTCCTCGGCGAGCATCCGGTAGAAGCCGAGCAGCAGCGCCTTGACCGGCCAGCGGTACGGTCCGGTCCGGTAGCCGAGGTAACGTTCCCTCAGGTAGATGCCGTGCTCGGTGAGCAGGAACGGCACGTTGTGCTGCTGGGCCGCGATCAGCCCGGGCAGTGCGGCCAGGCCTCCGCTGACCGCGTGGGTCACTCCGTCGCTGGGCGCCTCGACGACCAGCGGGCGCAGCGCGTGCTCCAGCAGGTCGGTGGCGTGCAGCGCGTCGTGCAGGGTGGGTTCGGCGGCGGCGGTGGGCAGGTAGGGGCGGGTCCAGACCTCCTGGAGGGTGCGCAGCGCCGCTTCGCCGCGCAGTGCCGGACCGAGCAGGCCGCGCCGGGCGAAGTCGGCGAAGCCGTACAGCTCGGTGCCGAAGTGCGTGGCGTAGACCGGGTCCAGGACGGAGTGCAGGAAGCGCTCGTAAGCGTCCAGGAAACGGCGCAGCTCGCGGCCGCGCGGCGGCTTGCCGGGTGCGGCCGGGCCCCAGAGCGGGGCGGTGGTGACCTTGCGGACCCAGCCGGGCAGTTGCCAGGCGAGTTCCTCGTTGCCGGTGCCGGTCACCGCGATGACGTCGAACTCGACGTCGGGCATGCCCTGGACGAGCTGGTCGCACCAGACGCTGACGCCGCCGTGCGCGTGCGGGTACGTCCCCTCGGTGAGCAAGGTGACACGCATCTTGCTTCCCTTCCCCCCAAATCGGTTGCGCCCGCTGGCGATCGGGCGCGCTGCGGCAGCTCCGGGCCGCGCGGGGTCGCCGCGCGGCCCGGACCGGTCGCGTCCTGGTGCTCGTTGGTGCTGGCGGTGCTGTGCTGTCGTGCGGCTGGTGCCCGAGTTGCCTCTGGCCGGCGCTACTTCTGGTCGCCGGTCGGCACCAGCGAGCCGGCCCTGGTCCGCTGGGTGTCACCGGGGCCGACGGCGACCGGCTTGGCGGCGCCGGCCGGGACGGTGGTCCTCGGTGCCTTGACGACCTTCTTCGCGGCGCCCGCGGCCGCGTTGACCGTGCTCGACGAGGCCTTGGCCGCGCTCGGCGTGGCCGCCGACGCGAGCCGCAGGTTCACCGTGCCCTGGAACGGACCGGGAGCCACCCAGCCGGACAGCTCACCGGCGTAGCCGGTGCCGAACTGCGAGCCGCCCAGCAGGAACTGCTGGATGGTGCCGGTCGGCATGGTGGCCTCGACCCGTACGCCCGACGGCGCCTGCACGGTGACCGTGCCGCCGATCCGGTAGCCGGTCACCTGACCGGCCGCGACCGCCGCGTTCCAGGCGGAGCGCTGCTGCAGCTCGGTGCCGATCTGGCTCTCCCGCAGGTTCACGATCGGGGTGTTGGCCGCGTACAGGTTCTTGTAGGTGCCGAGGATCGAGTCGAGCACCGGGTAGGCGATCTGGTCCTCGGCGAAGTTGGACTGGTGGATGAAGTTCGGCCGCGGATCGTTGTCCAGCACGTAGCCGAGGTCGATCCTGGTCTGCGTCGGCACGATGTACGAGGCGTAGCCGGTGCTAGTGTTCAGCGGCGCGGGCAGGCAGGTGGAGTTGGCCGAGCTCTCGCAGATCCCGCTGCCGCCCTGGGCCTTGCTGGTGTAGATCCAGTTGTACTCGTCCACCTCCTCGTTGGTGTGACCCGCGTTGTAGAAGACGTTCATCGGGTAGCGCGGGACGGTCAGCGTGCTGCTGCCCACCGCGCGCTGGTTCGGCTCCCGGGAGGCGTCCGAGCCGGTCCACTTGATCCCCTCGGCGGTCAGCGCGGGCGCCAGGTTCGGGTTGTCGACCGGCTGCTGGGGCAGCGTCAGCAGGCCCGAGTGCTCACCGGTGATCAGCTCGGTCGGGTCGATCGGCAGGCCCTGCTGCCCGGCCCAGGTGAGGTTCTGCTGGATCTCGCTCTGGATGGTGGCCTGGTCGACCCACGCGGTGTTGCCACCGGCGTCCGTCGTGCACTGCCACGGCACCACGGTGACGTTCTGCACGCAGCCGAGGAACGGGTGGTCCCAGGTGTGGTTGATGAACCGGAACGAGCCGGCGTCGGCCTTGAAGGCGGTCAGCAGCGGGTCGGTGGTGGTGTTGTTGTCGGACTCCCAGTCGCCGCTGCCGCCGCCGTTGAAGGCGAAGTCGAGGGTGAAGCCGTTGGCCTTCTCCCACTGCGCCAGCGTGTTGACGTCGGCCGGCGTCATCCGGATCGGGTTGTTGTCGGTGTTGCCGCTGCCCGGCGGGCAGGTGACGTCACCGGGGGTGCACTTGAGCGTGGTGTCCCAGCGGTCGTCGGAGAGGAACAGGTCGTCCACGTGGACCGCGAAGTAGTTGCGGTCGTAGCCGAGGTGGATGCCCTGGGTCAGCCAGTCCACGAAGCCGCGGGCGAGCAGGCGGTACTGCTGCTGGTACTGGTTGTAGACGAAGGTGACCACCAACTCCTTGCGGCTGTCGTGGTCGTACTCGCCGACCAGCGAACCGCGCGAGCCGCTGCCCGGGATCGGGGCGTCCACCAGCGGCGTGAAGGAGGCGCCGGCCGGCAGCGTGGTCAGCGGGGTGGCCAGGTAGCCGTAGCTGGTGCTGACACCCGGTTCGGGCTGCTCGAACGGGACGCTGCCGTTGAGGTAGTCGAACGGCCCGGCCAGGCCGGCGGTGGTGACCGCGCCCCGGGTGCCGTCCAGCGAGCCGATGTAGCCGGGGTTCTGCGCCCAGTTCAGGCCGACGCCGGGACTGGCGTAGGTGTACGCGTCGATCTGCCGGATCCCGAACGTCGCCTCGTAGGCGGCGAGCGCGGTCATCTCGGCGGAGCCGGTGCCGAAGGGGTTCTCGTTGGGCAGCACGACGCCCTGGAACTTGGCCCGGGGGGCGCCGTTCAGGGTGTCGCTGAGGAAGGCGGGGGTGATCGTCGGCCGGTTCGGGTCCGACAGCTTCACCACGGTGTACGGAGTTCCCTCACTGGCCAGTTCGGCGGTGATCGCGGCGGTGGCGGGGCCGCCGTCGTCCACCACGAGCACGGTGAGGTCGATACGGTTCTGGACCGCCGCGAAGGCGGTCGAGGTCTGCAGTCCGGCAGCCAGCAGTCCGGCAGCCGCGCAGGCGGCAGCACGACGGGTCGCTCGACCCATGGTCGGTGTTCCTCCCCTGAAAAAGGACGGACTGCCCCCGCATCCGCCCTTTGATGTTCCTGCTCATCCCCCGCGTCGCACGGTCCGCCGTGCGAGGCACTGCGGACCATCGTGGGGCAGAACTGCCTGCTTTTTGGGCCGAATGAGTGAGAGTGCAGCGAATCTGTCATAGACGTTCACTCGTGAGTCATGTTCGGCACCTAGTAGTCGTTAAGGCGCCCTTAAGGGAACAGAAATCGGTCGGATCATGACAACTTTCGCTTTATGAACGTGTCTCGCATGTCGAAACATGTCGTACACGGTCGCTGGACCGGGTGCGGCCGAGCCGCCGCCGCTTCGTACCCTGGTCGGACCGAACGATCGTGAGCTGACCTGGAGGCCCCAGTGACCGAGCAGTCCGAGGCACCCACCGTGGCGACCACTGCGGCGCCCACCGCGGCCGCCGCCGAGGAGCTGGCCGCCCGCAGCCTGGGCCTGGCGGGCGCGGTCAACGCCCGCGACCTCGGCGGCTACCGGACCGCCGACGGGCGGGTGCTGCGCACCGGCGTGGCGCTGCGCAGCGACGGCCTGCACCGGCTGACCGAGCCCGACCTGGCGGTCTTCGCCACCCTCGGGGTGCGCCATGTGGTCGACCTGCGCAGCCTGGACGAGGTGCGCGAGGCCGGCCCCGACCGGGTGCCCGGGCTGCCGGTGGCCGACATCTCGGCCGTGGAGCTGTCCGACCGGCCGTTGCGGGTCAGCGCCGCAGGACCGGACGGGATCACCCTGCACCACCTGCCGGTCTTCGCCGCCGACTACGACATCTACGTGGCGCTGCGCGACGCGCTGGCCGAACGCGACCCGGCCAGGCAGCACGCGCTGCTCGGTGAGGGCCGGGCCGGGCAGATCATGATGGGCCTCTACCGCTGGTTCGTCACCGACCCGCTCGCCCGCGACCGGTTCGCCACCGTGCTGCGCCTGCTGGCGAGCTCCGACGGGCCGCCGGTGCTCTTCCACTGCACCGCGGGCAAGGACCGCACCGGCTGGACCGCCGCGCTGCTGCTCACCGCGCTCGGGGTGGACCGGACCACGGTCTACGAGGACTACCTGCTCACCAACGTGCGCTCCGCCGCGATCATCGAGCACATCGTGGACAGCTTCGGCACCCGCGGCCTGATGGAGGACCCGTCGCTGCTGCTGCCGCTGTTCCGTGCCGACCGCGACTACCTGGCTGCCGCCTTCGCCGAGGTCGAGGCCGGCTGGGGCAGCTTCGCGGCGTTCTGGCAGGACGGCCTTGGCCTGGACGACGCGGTGCTGACCGGCCTGCGCAAGAACCTGCTGGGTGACGCCGGACGCTGATGGGGGCCGGGCGGGTCACCCCTCGCTGGTCAGGCCCTCCCGCAGCTGGGTGAGGGTCCTGGTCAGCAGCCGCGAGACGTGCATCTGCGAGATGCCGATCTCCTCGCCGATCTGCGACTGGGTCAGGTTGCCGAAGAACCGCAGCATGATGATCCGCCGCTCCCGGGGCGGCAGCTTGGCCAGCAGCGGCTTGAGCGACTCGCGGTACTCCACGCCCTCCAGCGCCAGGTCCTCGTAGCCCAGCCGCTCGGCCAGCGGCCCGTCGCCGTCCTCCTCGCCGGGAGTCGAGTCCAGCGAAGTGGCGGTGTAGGCGTTGCCGACGGCCAGGCCCTCGACCACGTCCTCCTCGCTGACCCCGAGGCAGGTGGCCAGCTCCGCCACGGTGGGGGAGCGGTCGAGGCGCTGGGCGAGCTCGTCGCCCGCCTTGGTCAGCGCCAGACGCAGCTCCTGCAGTCGTCTGGGCACCCGGACCGACCAACTGGTGTCCCGGAAGAAGCGTTTGATCTCGCCGACCACGGTGGGCATCGCGAAGGTGGGGAACTCCACCCCGCGATCCGGGTCGAACCGGTCGATCGCCTTGATCAGGCCGATGGTGCCGACCTGGACGATGTCCTCCATCGGCTCGTTGCGGCTGCGGAACCGGGCCGAGGCGTAGCGCACCAGCGGCAGGTTCAGCTCGATCAGGGTGTCCCTGACGTAGGTGTGCTCGGCGCTGCCGGCCTCCAGCGTGGCCAGCCGGCGGAAGAGCGAGCGGGAGAGGGTGCGGGTGTCCAGGCCGGGTGCCGACGTCGGCTGCGGGACGGGCTGCTCGGCGACGGGCTGCCCCGGGACGGCCGGCTGGGCGACGCTCGGCTGCGGGCCGACCGGCGCCGCCGCGGCCTGGACGGCCACCGACTGCTGCGGAGCGTGCTCGGCCACCGCCGTACCACCGTGGATCTCTGCGCTGCCCAGCTCTGCGGACATGCACCCACCCCCTCGTGACTGGTCCAACGGGAGCCCCCGCTCGACGGTTCCCCGGTGCGCGCCGAGTGATCGGCGTCCCCCAACCGGTTGCTTACCGGAACCGCGAGCGCGGCAAACCCGAACATCGCGAGTTGTCACGCGGCGGTAACGCGCAGCGATGTCCTCTCGCGGTTCACTCGTCCCAGCTGTTGCCGGTGCGAAGCCTGGTGAGGATGCGCGTCAGGAGACGGGAGACGTGCATCTGTGACATGCCCAGCTCGTTGGAGATCTGGGACTGCGTCAGGTTGGCGAAGAAGCGGAGCATGACGATCCGGCGCTCCCGCTCGGGCAGTTGCACCAGCAGATGGCGCACCATGTCGCGGTGCTCCACGTCGGTCAGCGCCGAGTCCTCGTAGCCCAGCCGGTCGAGCAGGGCCAGGCCGCCCTCGTGCTCCTGGGCGGCCTCCAGCGAGGCGGCGTTGTAGGCGCGTCCGGCGTCCAGGCAGGCCCGCACGTCCTCCTCGGGGATCCGCAGGTTGGCGGCGATCTCCGGGACCTTGGGGGTGCGGCCGTGAGTGACCGTCAACTCCTCCATCGCGCCGCTCACCTGGACCCACAGCTCCTGCAGCCGGCGCGGGACGTGCATGGTGCGCACGTTGTCGCGGAAGTAGCGCTTGATCTCGCCCAGGATGGTGGGCAGCGCGTAGGTCGGGAACTGCACGCCACGGCTGGGGTCGAACCGGTCGATCGCGTTGATCAAGCCGATGGTGCCGACCTGGACCACGTCCTCCATCGGCTCGTTGCGGCTGCGGAAGCGGGTGGCGGCGTAGCGGACCAGCGGGATGTTGACCTCGATCAGGGCGGCCCTGACCTGCTCGCGCTCGGGTGCCTCGGCGGGCAGCTCGGCGAGGCGCTCGAAGAGCACCCGGGTGAGGGTGCGCACGTCGATCGGGCCGGGGGCGCCGAAGTCCACGGCGGCCTCGGGCCGCGGGGCGGGGTTCGGGGTGGCACTGGGGCTGGTGCTCGGCGCGGCGTCCGGTTCGGCGTCCGGGTCCGGGTCCGGCTCGGAGTCGGGCCCCGCGCCGGGGCCGCCCGTGCCGGTATCCGGCGTGTCGTCCTGGATCCGCACGGACGCGTCACCCTCCCTCGGTTCACCACCTTGTCCTGCCCGGCAAAATCGGTCATAGCATCACAAGCTGGACGCCATCCGTTCAAGTACCGGTCAGAGGCGTGTTGCTGACCTGACGTCAACAAGACGACGACCCCCCGCCTGCGATCAGGGCTCGTCTCGAGCCGTCGCGGTGCGGGGGGCCGTTGGATCGTGCGAATACGATCGAATTGCTCGGGAGCGGATCAGACCACGAAGTCGGCGACCACCAGGGTGGCGATCTCGCGCCACAGCTGTGCGGCCGCAACATGCGCCGGATGGGTGGCGTAGGCCTGCAGCGCGTCCTGGTCGGCGACCAGGCTGTTGATCGCGAAGTCGTAGGCGACCTCGCGCGGGCTGATGTTGAAGCCGTGCTGCCACTCCAGCAGCTCGGGGACCTGCTGGTCGAGCCCCTCGAACGCCTTGGCGGCGGCGAGCGCGCGCTCGTCGTCCTTCGCGATGCCTTCGTTGAGCTTGAACAGGACCAGGTGGCGGATCACGGGTGCTCCTTGCGGGGCCGAGGGTGGACCCCGACAAAGTAACCCGGGTGGCCCCGCCGCCGAGCCCCGGTCCTATTTGATGAGACCGGTCATGAACGCTCCGACCGACTTGGCCGCGTCCGAGATCCCGACGAAGCCCGACTGGACCAGCTCCGCAGCGCGCGCCGGCGAGTGGATGATCGTGTACGCCACGAAGATCAGCAGTAGGTACATGCCGATCCGTCTTGCCTGTGCCATCGGAACCGCCCGCCTCCGCCTGTCCGCTCCCAGCCCCGTGCCCGCGCCCGAGATGCTCGCGAGGCCCAGCGTGCAGCTTATCCACCAGATGGCCGAATCAGGTGTGCGACGCGTTCACTCCGCAGGACGAAGGTCCCCGGGAGTCGGGCCCTTGTACGGATGTTCCGGGCCGCTCGCGACGGCAGGATGGTTGTCGTACCGAGGATCTGGCAGGAATCGACGGTACGTGGATCCGGAGTTCCCCGCTGTGGGACCGGTCGTCGTGCTTCCCCCTGATGCGGCGCCGGTTGTGGGACCTCCGCCGGGGGAGCGGTCCCTTCCCCCGGGATCGCTCCCCCCACCTCCTCGCTGACGCTCGATCAGCTAGGGCCGCGCTTCAGGTCTGCCGGGCATCAGG
Source organism: Kitasatospora sp. GAS1066B (assembly GCF_041262605.1). Classification (NCBI taxonomy): domain Bacteria; kingdom Bacillati; phylum Actinomycetota; class Actinomycetes; order Kitasatosporales; family Streptomycetaceae; genus Kitasatospora; species Kitasatospora sp. GAS1066B. Next base: position 148,904 of record NZ_JBGCCO010000013.1, on the reverse strand, counting down.
TCTGCTGGGCGAACTCGCTCTGCCGGAACACGTGAGTGGCGGTGTCACGGTCCAGCCGGTAGGCCGCGGCGACCAGGTCGAGGGCGGCCAGGCCACCGTCGCGGCGGCTGCCGGGAGCGTCGATCGCGGCGCCGAAAGCGGTCAGCACCTTCTGGTACTCGGGCCGGAGCGCGGTGTCCGAGCCCGGGTGCCCGGCCGGCAGGTCGGCCCGCAGGAGCCGTCCGTCGGCCAACGTGACCTCGACGTCCCGCACCTCTCCCGGGTGGCGCCGGTCCAGCTCGACCTTGGCCCGGCGCGGTGTCGGCCCGGCCGTGACCAGGTCGATCACCGCCCGCCGGTCCACCCCCGTCGGATCGCGCTCGATCGCGGCCCGCACCACGCTCAGCTCCGCCTCGCCGAAGAGCAGCCGGACCAGGTCGAAGGCGGCCGGCCCGCGATCGGCCAGACAGCCGCCGCTGCCGTCACGCTGCTCCTCGAAGTGGCGCACCTTGACCCTGGCGATCGGCGCTCCCGCGCAGGCCGCGACCAGCTCCAGCAGCGCGGCGTCGTGGCGACGGGGGAAGGCGGCGAAGAGCACCAGCGAACGCTCGGCGGCGATCGCGGCCAGCGCCCGGGCATCGGAGACCTCGGTGGCCGGCGGGTGCTCCACGCAGACCGGCAGCCCGGCGGCCAGCAGGTCCCGGCAGAGCCCCGCCCGCCCGCCGCCGGGGCCGGTGACGATCGCGCCGCCCAGGTCGTGGTGGGCGGCCAGCAGCGCGCGGTGGTCGCGGTACACGGGGACGCCGACGGCGCGCGGATCGATCGGCGTGGCCTCGCCGAGGTCGCAGGCAGCGGCGAGGGCGAACGCCGGGTCGGCCTCGGCCGCGGCCAGGTAGCGCACGCCGATCAGGCCGAGGCCGATGACAGCCAGCTTGCGAGGGGCCGCAGCGGGGGCGAACGGGGACGTCGGCGGCATACGGGGTGGGCCTCCTCGCTCGCGGTCCAACAGTCGGCGGGTGTCGTCCAGGGATCCGTGCCAGCCTGCCGATCGGGCTGAGGGCAAGTCAATTCGCTCTGGCGTGTTCTTTCACGAAAGGGTGGCCGGCTCCCGATCGCCACCCGTTGGACGCCATGACCCCCTTGCACCGTTGACGTCGGACGGCGAGTGGGACCAGAACCGGGACCACGACGACGAAGGGCCCCGACCGCTACGGTCGGGGCCCTTCGTCGTTCCTGCTCTGGCGGTAGCGGTGGGATTCGAACCCACGGTGAAGTTGCCCCCACACACGCTTTCGAGGCGTGCTCCTTTGGCCGCTCGGACACGCTACCGAGAGAGACTCTACCGGACGCCTCGGGCGGGGACGAAATCCTTTGGCGGCGCTGGGCGGGGCCGGGTCAGCGGTGGGTGTCGAAGAAGGCGCGGAGCTGGGCGGCGCAGTCGGGGGCGAGCACGTCGGGGACGACCTCGGGGCGGTGGTTGAGGCGGCGGTCGCGCATCACGTCGAAGAGGGAGCCGGCGGCGCCCGCCTTCTCGTCGCGGGCGCCGTAGACGACGCGGTCGATCCGGGACAGGACGATGGCGCCCGCGCACATGGTGCAGGGCTCCAGGGTGACGATCATGGTGCAGCCGGTCAGGCGCCACTCGCCGACGGCCCGGGCGGCCTCGCGGATGGCCTGGACCTCGGCGTGTGCGGTGGGGTCGCCGATCGCCTCGCGCTCGTTGTGGCCGCGGCCCAGGACGGTGCCGTCGGGGCCGAGGACGAGCGCGCCGACCGGGACGTCGCCGGTGGCGGTGGCGAGCGCGGCCTCGGCGATCGCCAGGCGCATCGGAGCGGCCCACCGGTCGCGGACCGGGTCGGGGCGCACCGGGGCCGGCAGGGGTGCGAGGTCGAGGTGGGGCTGCATCCCACCAGTGTCCGGCACCCGCGGCCGCACCCCGACCCTTACCCCGGCCCGCCGCCGGTCAGCGCACCGCCTCCAGCACTTCGGCGCAGCCGAGCGCGTCGGCGATCTCGGAGAGCGCCTCGCCGGGCTCGGAGCCCTCGGCGCTGAGGGCGAGCAGGTCCTTCTCGCTGACACCCAGGTCGCTCAGCAGCGTGGCGTCGCCGAGCGGGCCGACCGGGACACCGCCGGGGCCGGTGAGCGGGAGCTCCTCGTCCTCGTCCCCGTCGGAGTCGGACAGCTCGGCGTCCTCGCTGTCCTCCAGCTCGGTCACCAGGCTGTCGATGTCGTCGAACTCGTTGTCGCCGGCGCGGCCGACCAGTTCGTCGGTGAGGACCACGTCCCCGTAGGAGCTGCGCTTGGCCGCCGCGGCGTCGGAGACGAAGATCCGCGGATCCTCCTCGCCGTCCACCCGGACGACGGCGAACCACGCGTCCTCCTGTTCGATGAACACCAGCACGGTGTCGTCGTCCTCTGCCGCTTCGCGTGCCAGGTCGGCAAGATCGGCAAGTGTTTCGACGTTGTCCAACTCGGTCTCGCTCACATCCCACCCGTCCTCGGTGCGAGCAAGCACTGCAGCGAAGTACGCCACCAGGGACACTCCCAAATGGTCTCGGCCGTAGGCGATCTCGGGCGAACGCGGTCTGGCCGCCCCCGCACCAGAGGCGGTCCGCTGTTCGGACCGTCCCACGGCATCGTGACAGAAAGCCGGGCCTCTCGGGGAGTGTTCGGCAGCGCGTCTTCGCAGGTCGTGTCGGAAACCGGAGATCGCCGGGCCAATGGCCGGGGAACGGCTGGGGAACGGTCGGGTGGCAGGTGTCCGGTGGGCGGAGCCCGGGCGTCGGCGCGTCGCCGGATCCGGGCCTACGGGGCGTCAGATCCGGAAGGTGCGCATGCGGAGCGCTTCGCGCATCCGGCGCTCCTTGGTCTTGCGGGGCTGTACCCGGGCGCGCAGCTCGCGGGCCTCGGCCAGCTCGCGCAGGAAGACCGCGCGCCGCCGCCGGCGGGCGGCCTCGGTCTCTCCTGGGGCCTGCTCGCCGCCTGCGTCGGAGACCGCGCGGGCAGCGGTGTTCGGATCCGCTGCGGGCTCCTCTGGGGGCCCGGCGACCGGGCCCGGCTTCCTTCTCATACGGTCTGACCTTCCCAGAAGTCCTGAATTGATACCACAGCAGTCTCAAACCGTCCCATGCATCCGCCGGTGCCACGGCGGGCACGGCGGCCGTCGTCCACGGCGGTCGTCCGCGGCCACGGGTCGCCGTTAAGGTCGGAATATGCGGATCCACGTCGTCGACCACCCTCTGGTGGCCCACAAGCTCTCCACGCTGCGCGATGAGCGCACCGACTCCCCGACCTTCCGTCGCCTGACCGACGAGTTGGTCACGCTGCTGGCCTACGAGGCCACCCGGGACGTGCGGACCGACGAGGTCGAGATCACCACCCCCGTCGCGGTCACCACCGGCACCCGGCTCAGCTACCCGCGCCCGCTGGTGGTGCCGATCCTGCGGGCCGGGCTGGGCATGCTGGACGGGATGACCCGGCTGCTGCCGACCGCCGAGGTGGGATTCCTCGGCATGGTCCGCAACGAGGAGACACTGGAGGCCTCGACCTACGCGACCCGGATGCCCGACGACCTGTCGGGCCGCCAGGTCTATGTGCTCGACCCGATGCTGGCCACCGGCGGCACCCTGGTCGCGGCGATCCGGCTGCTGATCGAGCGGGGCGCCACCGATGTGACGGCCGTGGTGCTGCTGGCCGCGCCGGAGGGTGTCGCGGTGCTGGAGAAGGAGCTGGCCGGGCTGCCGGTCACCGTGGTCACCGCCGCGCTGGACGAGCGGCTCAACGAGCACGGCTACATCGTCCCGGGCCTCGGCGACGCGGGGGACCGGCTGTACGGCACCGCCGGCTGACGGACGGCGGAAACGCGAAGGGTGGTGCTCCGGGCTCGGAGCACCACCCTTCCGGTCTGACCCGTCAGCAGCTGCCGGGCAGCGGCGAGGCGCTCGGCGCCGGCTTCAGGGCCGCGGCGAGCGCGGTCGCAGCGGCGTTCGGGTCGAGCAGTGCGGAGTAGCCGTCGCCGATCACGAAGTCGACGCTGCCGTCGGTGCGGGCGTCGGCCATCGTGGTCGCGCCGGTGACCTGGGCGCCGAGCAGGGCGGCCGCGCCGGCGCCGGTCTGGCCGGCCACCAGCTCGGCGGCACCGGGCACGTGGCCCTCCAGCGCGGACGGGGCGTTGCCCACCTTGCCCACGGTGAAGCCGCGCTGCTTGAGCTCGTCGGCCGTCTTGGCGGCCAGCCCGGCCTTGCCGGTGGCGTTCAGCACGTTGACCGTGACGGTCTGCGGCTGCGGCGCGGTGGTGACGGCCGGCAGCGGTGTGCTGGAGACGGCCGCCGGGGCCCCGGACGCGGCGGGTGAGCCGGGTGAGCCGGGCGCGGCCGAGCCGGCGGCGGGCGAGCCGCTCGGGGAGGCCGCCGTCGAGGTCGCGGCGACGGGGGCCGCCAGCGGTTTGCCGGAGGCCCGCGCGCTGGCACAGGCTTGGGCGGCGCTGTGCTTGGCCCTGCCGGTGAAGATGTCGACCAGCTGCACGCCGCCCAGCGCGATCAGTGAGAGGGCGAGCAGGGAGCCGATCAACATCAGCCAGCGACGGCCGCGCCGGGGTGGCGGTCCCAGCCGTGGATAGCTGGTGCCGGTGATCCGGAACTGCTTCCCCTTCAATCCCTGGGGAGTCAACATGCTCACAGTCTGTCTCCCCTGGGAGGAAGGGCAGCCTTGCCGACGGGCGACGGGTCTGACCGGTGGGGCGGCGGGACGCGGGGTCCGCGACGCGCTGCGGCCGTGCTCAGCAGCCTAGTCCCGTTCCTGAGATGGAGGTAATAAATGATCATCATTTGCCACCCCCGAGCACTCGAAAGGGTGTACTGACGATCATTCGGCCCCTCAGCACGGTGGGTCCGCCGCCTGCTGAACCGTCGTCAGCCGGGCGCCGGCCTCAGTCCATTTCCAGCACCCGCGCGTGCAGCACCTGGCGCTGCTGCAGGGCCGCGCGCACGGCGCGGTGCAGGCCGTCCTCCAGGTAGAGGTCGCCGTGCCACTTGACCACGTGGGCGAAGAGGTCGCCGTAGAAGGTGGAGTCCTCGGCCAGCAGGGTTTCCAGGTCCAACTGGCCCTTGGTGGTGACCAGCTGGTCCAGTCGCACCGGGCGGGGGGCGACGTCCGCCCACTGCCGGGTGCTGGTCCGGCCGTGATCCGGGTACGGCCGGGTGCTGCCGATGCGCTTGAAGATCACACGGAAAGCCTACCGTTTGGGCGGCGCGTGGCGCAGCAAGCACGCTACTGAGGAACGCGGTGCTGACGATATGTCTACGGATGAACCGGGAATGCGGCGGAATCGGGCTCAGCTCCGCAGGGCCGCGCCGATCCGGTCCATCGAGGAGAGCCGCATCAGCCCGTAGTTGTAGAACTCGACCTCCGGGACGCCGAGCCCGCGCAGTACCGCGATCTTCTCGGCCAGGTTCGCCGGCCCGTCGCAGTCCTCGGCCATCGGCCGCAGGATCACGGCCAGCGTCTGCGGCCGGACGCCGTGCAGCGCGAACGCGGCGACCTTCTCGCGCACCGCCGAGGCCGTCCTGGCGTAGCCCAGGGTCTGCACGCTCACCCCGGCGGCGGCCAGCGCGGGCAGGTCGATGCCCGCGAGCCAGCCGGTGCCGGGGCCGCCGCCGTCCATGAAGCTCAGCCGCATCCCGTGCTGCCGGGCCCGCTCGGCCAGTTCGGCGGCCAGCGAGGTCACGGTGGCCGCGCTCGCGTCCAGGTAGCCGGCCAGCGCGCCGTCGGCCAGCTCGTCCAGCGCACCCGGCTCCTCGGCGGCCCACTCGTCGGCCAGCCGGCGGCGGATCTCGGCGGCCACCACCTGGCGCACCCGCTCGGCCGGTACGCCCCGCTCGTTCGCGGCGGCCAGGCAGTGCGGGCAGAAGCAGAGGCCGAGCAGGGCCTCGGCCAGCGGGCCGATCCGCTCGAAATAGCGTTCGTGGTGGTAGCCGTGCCGCAGGCCGTGGAAGTGCAGCGACTCGGCGCGGATCGCGTCCACGCCGTACCGGGCCAGCTCGTCCACCAGGGTGTGCGCGTACTCGCGGACCTCGGGGTGGGCGGGGCAGAGCTCGGTGAGGTGCCGGTCGCCGAAGGCGTTGGCGGGGGCGCAGTCGGGGTGCTGGAAGCCGAGCCGGTCGTTGTGGCAGAAGACGGTCCAGGCGTGCAGCTTCAGTCCGCGTCGGCGGGTCTGCTCGGCCGCCTCCGCGAACGGGTCGCGCTCGCCGATCGCACCGGACGCCGTCGGGGCCAGCCGCCGCCCGGCCCAGCGTGCCGGGTCGGGGCGGAAGTACGCCGCGCCCGGCTCCAGGTAGCGCAGCACCCGGGTCGGGTGGTGCGGGAAGACGTCGCGGGCTTCGTGGTAGACCGAGGCGAGGGTGACCCCGCCGACCCCGCAGCGGTCGGTGAGGTTGCCGAAGAAGGCGTCCGCACCCTCGTCGATCAGGTCGGTGGCGAAGGCGAGGACGGACGACTGCACGGCGCGGCTCCGGGACGGGAGGTACGGGGGAGGCCCACGCTAGCCGCTCGGCGGAGAGATGGTCTAGACCTGAGAGAGGCGGGGTCGGCTGCGGCTCAGAAGCCGAGGTCGTCCAACTCCTTGAGCAGGTCGGAGCGCGTGCTCGGGCTCGCACTCGTGCTCGTGCTCGGCGCGGCGGCGCCCGCGCCCGCGTCGCTCGCCGCCCGGACGGGCCTGGCTCCCCGGTCGCGCAGCAGCCAGGCGCCCGCGATCCCGCCGACCAGCCCGCCGAGGTGCGCCTGCCAGCTGATCCCGCTCGGCGCCCCCGGGATGGCCACGGAGAGCTCGTAGGAGAAGGAGGCGGCCATCACCAGCCCGATCAGGCTGTCGATCAGGTGGCGGTCGAAGAGCCCGCGCAGCACCACGTAGCCGAGGTAGCCGAAGACCAGCCCGCTGGCGCCGACCGTGACCGCGTCGCCCGGCCCGAAGATCCAGACCGCCAGGCCGCTGGTGACGGTGATCAGCAGGGTCAGCAGCAGGAACTTCCGTACCCCGCGGTAGGCCGCCAGGAAGCCGAAGATGAACAGCGGGCCCGAGTTGCTCTGCAGGTGCTCCCAGCTGACGTGCAGCAGCGGTGCGGTGAAGAAGTCCGGCAGCCGGGTCAGGTCGTGCGGGCGGATCCCGTAGTCGCGGACCAGCGCCTCGCCGTCCGCCCAGTTCCCGAGCTGGATCAACCAGAGTGCGCAGAGGAAGCCGAAGATGACGAAGAAGGCCCTGCGGGCCTCCGCGATCAGCAGGCTCTCGGTGCCAGGTCGATCGTGCTCCGTCATGTCCCGCTCCCCCGGCCGAAGGTCTGCTGGCTTCCGATGGTAAGCCGTTGGGGGGACACCGGGTCTGTCGCGACCGTCGTGGCTCGGAGTGAGCCCCACGATGATCAGATGAGCGTCCGTCAGATGATCACCGCGGCGCTGGCCCTGACCCTGCTGACCGGCGTGAGCAGCGCCCCAGCAGTCGCCACGGCCGCGACCGCCAAGCACCGCGTCACGGTCAGCGATCCCGCGCAGTACGTCAACCCGTTCGTCGGCACCAAGCAGGCCGCACCCGACTTCGGCAACGGCGGCGGCGCGGGCAACACCTTCCCCGGCGCCACGGTGCCGTTCGGGATGGTGCAGTGGAGCCCCGACACCGTCACCTATCAGCACGGCGGTTACTTCTACGACGACCAGCGGATCCGCGGCTTCAGCCTGACCCACATCTCGGGTGCGGGCTGCGGCGACTACGGGAACATCCCGTTCCTGCCGATGCTCGGCGACACCCCGGTGGGCCACGAGTCCTTCTCGCACGCCCAGGAGTCGGCGGTCCCCGGCGGGTACGCGGTCACCTTCGACAACGGCCTGCGCACCGAGCTCTCCAGCACCCAGCGCACCGGCATCGCCCGGTTCAGCTACCCGGCGGGGGAGACCGCCTCACTCACCGTGGACGCGGGCCGGGCCTTCAACAACGCCAGCGGCACGCTGACGATCGGCAGCGACAGCATCTCCGGCTACACCGACGGCGGCGGGTTCTGCGGGACGCAGAACCACTACCGGATCTACTTCACCGCCGTCTTCGACCACCCGTTCACCCAGGCCGGCATCGTGCAGGACGGCCACCTCGACCCCACCCGCCGCAGCGCCAGCGGCGACAGTCGGGGCATCGCCCCGCAGCCACCGCGCACCGCCGCCGCGCAGGCGGCGCTGGCCGGCCACCGGGCGCCGCAGCTGCCGACCCACCCCGACGCGCCGGACACCGGCTCGGACGCGCAGGCACTGGTCTCCTTCGACACCAGCTCCGGCGCCCCGGTCACGGCCCGGGTCGGCATCTCCTTCACCAGCGCCGAGGGCGCCCGGGCCAACCTCGACGCGGAACAGCCGGGCGGACCCGACCTCGACCGGGTCCGGGACAGCGCTCGGGCCACCTGGAACGACCTGCTGGGCCGGATCGCGGTGGCCGGCGGCACCGGCACCCAACTGCGCACCTTCTACACCGCGCTCTACCACTCGCTGCTGCACCCGAGCGTGCTCAGCGATGTGGACGGCCAGTACCCGGGCTTCGACGAGAGGGTGCACCGCACCGAGCCCGGAAAAGTCCAGTACGCCGACTTCTCCGGCTGGGACATCTACCGGTCCGAGATCCAGCTGATCAGCCTGCTGGCTCCCCGGGAGGCGGCGGACATCGCCCAGTCGGTGCTGAACCAGGGCGTCCAGGGCGGCTACTTCGACCGCTGGACGCTGGCCAACGGTGGCACCGGGGTGATGATCGGCGACCCGATGCCGATGATCGCCGCCACCGTGCACGCGTTCGGCGGCACCGACTTCGATGCGGCCGGGCTGCTCAGGCAGGCACTGGCCGGCCGCCAGGACGGCCGGGAACGCCCGGGACACGCGGCCGAAGAGACCCAGGGCTACCTGCCAGTGGGCACCTCGGGCGAGTGGGGCACCGTCTCCGGCACCCTGGAGTACGCCGCCGCCGACTTCGCGCTCTCGCAACTCGCCGCCCGCCTCGGCGACCAGGGCACCCACGACACCCTGCTGCGCGCCACGGCGAACTGGCGCAACCTGTTCAACATCGACAGCGGCTACCTGCAGCCGCGCAACGCCGACCACAGCTGGCCCGACTTCAAGCCCACCCAGCAGGACGGCTACGCCGAGGGCGACGGCGCGCAGTACGCCTGGATGGTCCCGTTCAACCACCGCGGGCTCTTCGACGCGATGGGCGGCGACCAGGCCGTGGTGGGGCGGCTGGACGACTTCACCCAGCAGCTCAACGCCGGCCCCGGCGCGCCCTACGCCTACCTGGGCAACGAGCCCTCGCTCAACACCCCGTGGGCGTACGACTACGCGGGCCGCCCCGACCGCGCCGCCGACGTGGTGCGCCGCGCGGTGACCACGTTGTTCGGCGACGGGCCCGACGGGGAGTCGGGCAACGACGACCTGGGCGAGATGTCCTCCTGGGCGGTCTGGGCCTCGCTCGGCCTCTACCCGCAGGTCCCCGGCCGGGCCGAACTGGTGCTGGCCAGCCCGCTCTTCCCGCAGGCCACGATCACCCGGGGCAACGGCGCCGTGATCGACATCAGCGCACCTGGCGCCTCCGCCGACGTGCGCTACGTGCACGGGCTGCACGTCGACGGGCGCGCCTCCACCCGGCCCTGGGTGGGCGCCGACCTGGTCGCTCAGGGCGGCAGCCTGGAGTACCAACTGGCCGCCGACCCCGACCCCGGCTGGGGCCGTGACCCGCGCGACGCGCCGCCCTCCTTCGACGTCGGCCCGGCACAGCCGGTGACCGGCGCGGTGACCGGCGTGGCGGGCAAGTGCCTGGACGTCGACCAAGGCGCCGGCACGGACGGCACGCCGGTCCAGCTCGGGGACTGCAACGGGACCGACGCGCAGCGCTGGACGGTGGCGGGCGACGGCACGGTGCGGGCCCTCGGCCACTGCCTGGACGTCGACCACAGCGGCACCGCCAACGGCACCACGGTCCAGCTGTGGACCTGCAACGGCACCGGGGCGCAGCAGTGGTGGCCGCGCCCGGACGGCTCGCTCTACAACCCGCCGGCCGGTCGCTGCCTGGACGTCCCGGCCGGCCGGACCGACAACGGGACGGGGCTGCGGATCTGGGACTGCCAGGGCGGCGCCGGACAGCGCTGGACGCTGCCGAGCTGATGTCCGATCAGGCCGCCGGGCCGGTGGAACACTTCACCGGCCCGGCGGCCTACTTCGTCTTCTTCGCCTTGGCCTCCTGCTTGGCCTGCTGCTTGTAGGCGCGGACCTGGCCCAGCGACTCGGGGCCGGTGATGTCCGCCACCGAGCGGTGGCTGCCGTCCTCCCCGTACGGTCCGGCGGCCTCGCGCCAGCCGGGCGGGCGGACGCCGAACTGCTTGCCCAGCAGCGCGAGGAAGATCTGCGACTTCTGGGCGCCGAAACCGGGCAACGCCTTCAGCCGGGCCAGCAGGTCCATGCCGTCGGCCGCGTCCTGCCAGACGGCCGCCGCGGCGCCGTCGTAGTGCTCGACCAGGTACTGGCAGAGCTGCTGGATCCGCTTGGCCATCGAGCCGGGGTAGCGGTGCACGGCGGGTTTCTCGGAGAGCAGGGCGGCGAACGCGTCGGGGTCGTACCCGGCGATCCGCCGGGCGTCCAGGTCGTCGGTGCCGAGCCGTTGGGCGATCGTCAGCGGGCCGGTGAACGCCCACTCCATCGGCACTTGTTGATCCAGGAGCATGCCCACCAGGGCGGCCAGGGGGCTGCGGCCGAGCAGTTCGTCGGCGTCGGGTTGCTGGGCGAGATGCAGGGAGACGGGCATGGACCCATGGTCGAGGGTGCGGCCGGGCCAGTCGCGCAACACGCCGCCGGGCTCTCGCTCCGGGCACCAGCCGGTAATCCGGAATTCTGATGACCGGTCAGTAGGTTCGATAATCCTCAGATCATCCTCAAATAATAGGTAAGAAAGGCTGCAGAGGGTTACCAGAATTTCCGTCGCGGGTTACCTTTCCTGGCATTGCGCGGATTCTCCCCACCGCGCAGGAGAGGTAGCGAAACCACCCATGAGTACGGAAACGACCAAGCCCTCGACCCCGCAACGGGAAGCCGGCGGTCAGCTCCAGGCCGGCCTGAAGAACCGTCACCTGTCCATGATCGCGATCGGCGGCGTGATCGGGGCCGGCCTGTTCGTCGGCTCCGGAGCGGGTATCGCGGCCACCGGCCCGGGCATCCTGCTGTCCTACGCGCTGGCCGGCGTGCTGGTGGTGATGGTGATGCGGATGCTGGGCGAGATGGCCGCCGCCGACCCGCAGAGCGGCTCGTTCTCGGCCTACGCGGACAAGGCGCTCGGGCGCTGGGCGGGCTTCACGATCGGGTGGCTGTACTGGTTCTTCTGGGTCGTCGTGCTGGCCGTGGAGGCCACCGCGGGTGCGAAGATCCTCAACGGGTGGCTGCCGTCGGTGCCGCAGTGGGCGTTCGCCCTGCTGGTGATGGCGGTGCTGACCGCGACCAACCTCTTCTCGGTGGCCTCCTACGGCGAGTTCGAATTCTGGTTCGCCGGGATCAAGGTGGTCGCGATCGTCGCGTTCATCGTGATCGGACTGCTCGCCGTCTTCGGCCTGCTGCCGAGCACCCACGCGGTCGGCACCAGCAATCTGTTCGGGCACGGCGGTTTCCTGCCGCACGGCGTCGGCGCGGTCTTCACCGGCATGCTGACGGTGGTCTTCGCCTTCATGGGCAGCGAGATCGTCACCTTGGCGGCGGGCGAGTCGGCCGACCCGCAGCGGGCGGTCAGCAAGGCGACCAACAGCGTGATCTGGCGGATCGGCGTCTTCTACCTCGGCTCGATCGCCATCGTGGTCACCCTGCTGCCGTGGAACTCGGCCAAGGTCCTGGGCAGCCCGTACGTCGCGGTGCTGGAGCACGTCGGGATCCCCGGGGCGGGCCAGGTGATGAACGTGATCGTGCTCACCGCCGTGCTCTCCTGCCTCAACTCCGGGATGTACACCGCCTCCCGGATGGCCTTCTCGCTCGGGCAGCGCGGTGACGCGCCGGCCGCCTTCGCCAAGGTGACCGAGCGCGGGGTGCCGCGCACCGCGATCCTCGCCTCGGTGGTCTTCGGCTTCGTCGCGGTCTTCTTCAACTACACCTCGCCGAACACCGTCTTCCAGTTCCTGCTGAACTCCTCGGGCGCGGTGGCGCTCTTCGTCTGGCTGGTGATCTGCTGCACCCAGCTGCGGATGCGCGGGATCATCGAGCGCGAGGCGCCGGAGCGGCTGACCGTGCGGATGTGGCTCTTCCCGTACCTGACCTGGGCGACGATCGGGCTGATCGTCTTCGTGGTCGGCTACATGTTCACCACGCACGACGGGCGGATCCAGATGGTCCTCTCGTTGGTGGCCGCCGCCGTGGTGCTGGTGGCGGCCCGGGTGGTGGAGGTCCGGCGGCGCGCGGTGGGCCGGCGCGCCTGACGCCCGGTCAGGCCGGCTGGACGTCCTGGATCCGGGCCAGGGCGTACTCCTCCCGTCCGTCGGCGGCGTAGAGGAACGGCGGGTCGAACTCCAGGCCGCTGAGCGTGCGCACGGTCCGGTCACCGTCCACGGTCAGGTAGGTGATGGTGACCGACCGGTCGGCCTGCAGTGCGCGGGCCAGCCGGCGGATCGCCGAGGGCGTCAGCAGCAGGGCGCGGTCGGCCAGCGCCTGCTCGGTCCGCGAGTCCACCGCGGGCTCGTCCGGGTCCGGAGCGTCGGTCGCCGCCAGCAGCCGGCCGGCGAGCGCGCGCAGGTCGGCCGCGGACGGCGGGGTCCGGGCGGGTCGGGCCGGTGGCCGGCGCTGGGCCGGGACGCGCTCGGCGCGGTCGGCGCCGGTGCGCTCGACCCGGACCGTGCCGTCGACCGCCTCCGCCACCGGGGCGTAGCCCTCGGCGCGCAGCGCGTCCAGCGTCTGCTCCGGATCCGCCGCGCTGACCAGCACGGTCGGAGCCAGCAGCCGCAGCCGCAGGGCGGCCAGTCTGCGGTGCGCGGCCAGCTCGGTGAGCAGGGCGGGATCGGCGCCGTGCAGCACGCAGCCGGGCGCGGTGACCCGGATCCGACCGTGCCGGCGGGCGGTGTCGTTGATCAGGTAGACCAGCGGCTGCGGGAGTCGGCGCGCCGCGCCGGTGTCCACGCGGACGGCGGTCAGCTCGGCGATCAGCCGCTGCGGGCTCTGCCCCGAGTCCAGCGCGCGGCGAACGCTGGCGGGGGTGAACCGCCAGACCGACGCGGTGCCGCGGGTCTCCCGGTCGGCGACCGCGTCCAGCAGGGCGGCCAGCCGGCCGGTCGGCGGGCCGGTCACCACGGCCGTCAGGTCGGTGCCCAGCCTGGCCTGCGCGGTCGCGGCCGGCAGCAGGCCGACGGCGCGGTCCAGCAGCGCCGTCGGCTGCTCCGCGGACTGCGCGGCGAGCGCGGCGCCCAGCGGGGACAGCGTCCCGCGCGCCACCAGGCCGAGCGCCTCGGCCTCCTGGAGCACGGTGGCGAACGGCGTGCCGTCCTGGGCCGGTTGCTCGGCCAGCGGGCGGTGCCAGGCGGCCAGCCGACCCAGCCCCGCGGCACTCGCCGCGCCCCGCCCGGCCGGCAGCCGACCGGCCGCGGTGAGCACCCCGCGCCGGGCGTGCCGGCAACTCGGGTTCGGCGAACGGCTGATCAGCGCCGGCCAGGCCTTGCCGTCGCGGTCCTGGGTCGCGGTCGGCGTGAACGGCAGCGCCCACCAGGCCAGTACCAGTTCGACCAGTTGCCGGGCCGGATCCAGCTCGGCCCACGCGTCGTACGCCGGGGTGACCCGCAGCTGCCCGCCGCCCGCCTCCGGATCCGGCGACGGCCGCTTGCTCGGGGCGACCACCCGGCGGGTGATGCCCTTGCCGGTCGGCCGGCTCGTCTCCGGGTCGGCGGCACCGGTCAGCAGCCCGGCCGCGGAGGCACTCTCCAGGACCAGCCGCACCAGCGGCTCGGCGCACTGGGTCTGCCGCCCGAGCCGGCCCAGCTCGCGCGGTCCGACCCCGCCGGTCTTCAACAGCGCCGGTGGGCGGGCCGCGCACTCGGCGAGCACCGAGGCGGCCTGGGAACCGAAGGCGGTCGCGGCCGAGACCGCCTCCCGCTCCACCTCCGCCACGCCGACCTCGACCAGGTCCGGCTCGGGCGGGCACGGGTCGAACGGGGCGTGCCAGGCCGGGCCGCGCAGCGCCAGCGTCACCTCGGCGGGCATCCGGGTCGGCCCGTACCCGTGGTGGGCCCGGACCAGCAGCCCGCGCTCGCGCGCCCAGCGCGCGGCCCGACCCGCCTCGCCGGAGGCGGAGGCCACCAGCGCCTGCCGGGTCACGGTGGACCGCGCGCTCTCCTCCAGCAGCCCGGCGATCCCCGGCGGGGCACCGGCCACCACGGTGGCCAGCCAGGCGGGGTCGGCGAAGTGCTCGGCGAGGGTGTCCAGGCGTTGCTGCTTGGTCACCGGCACCCGCAGCCGCAGCAGGGCCAGCACGGCGCGCAGTTCCTCGGAGGTGGTGTCGGCCAGCAGCTCGCTCAGCGGGGCGTCCAGGCCGAGCGCGTGGGGCCAGACCTGGCGCAGCGCCGGCACGCAGGTCAGCCGGCCGCGCGGGTCCGGCCAGACCAGGGCCTGGCCGGCCAGTGCCTGCAGCGCGGTGTCCAGTCCGGCGGCCCGCTCGCCGTCCAGGGCGTCGAGCAGCCGGGCCAGCTCGGCCCGGTCGGCCGGCGGGCCGAGGGCGACCAGCGCCTCGGCGGTCTGCAGGCAGGGCAGCGGCAGGCGGCGCAGCACCGCGGTGACCGCGCCGGGGCGGGCCAGCCGCTCGGCCAGCTCGGCCGGCAGCGCGGGCTCGGGCACGCCCGCGGCGTCCGGCCTGGCCCGGAGCAGGCGGTAGAGCCGGTCCTCGTCGAGGCCGCGCAACCAGGCGGTCAGTTCGGCGTGGGGTGACTCGGTGATGACGGCTCACCTCGCTCGGTGCAGGTGGCCCGCGCCCCGTGGCGCTCCGGCGCTACTCGCGGGCTGCGACGACAGTGTGACTGTGCGTCAGTCTAGTGCGTGGTGCGCCTGCTGGGGCCGGTTCGCCGAGATCCGCCGGGGGTGTTCGCGGGCTCGGGGTGGGCCCGAGGGCGGTCGCCGGCGCCGCGCTCCGGCTTGCGCGCCTCGATCGGGAAGCGCGCGGTGTGCCACGAACGGGCCCTGACGGCAGATCAGTTCGGCCGGCTCGCGCCGGGGAGGTCGGCCGTGGCCGGGTCATCCCGGTCGGCGGTTCAGGTAGCCGAGCACCGCCCGCACCCGGTGGTTCGACGCTGGTCTCCAACCAGGCCATCACGCCGGACGGCCATCGGTTCACCGCCTCCGTGTGGTCCGGCTGGTCCGCCCGTGGGCGTACGCCTGTAAGGGGACGACCGGTCGGGGTGGCGGTGGCTACGATCGGCCCGTGGATCACGTCATGCCGTGGCCGCCGCTGCTCGGGCGGGTGCCACCTCGCCTCTGGTCGGCGCTCAGTTGGAGCGCGGCGGCCTTCTTCGGGCTGCTGCTCTTGGTGGCGCAGCTGCTCCCCGTCGGGGGGCGAGGCATGGTGGATCGGGAGGTCGTCGAGTGCGCCGGGCTGGCCCTGGTCTCGGCGCTGCCGATCGGGCTCGGCCGGCGGTGGCCGTTGCCGATGCTCGGGGTGCTGGTGGTCGCCTCGTCGCTGTCGTTGGTGTGCCGGCAGCCGGTCTGGGTGCTCTACCTGCCGGTGTTCGATCTGCTGGTCTGCCTGCTGGCGGCCGAGCCGGGGCTGGGATCGGCCACCGAGCGTGCCCGGTACCGGGTCTCCGGGGCGGCAGGGCTCGTGGTGCTGGCCGTCGAGCTCGGCGAGTGGCGGATCGCGAACGGGCAGTGGGGCGCCGGCTTCCGCGATGTCGCGGTGCCGATCACCGCGGCCACCGTCCTGGCCTGGCTGATCGGCGCCTCGATCCGCCAGCGGCGAAGACACGCCGAGCGGCTGCGCGCCGAGGTCGCCGAGCAGGCGGTGGCGGCCGAACGGCTCCGGATCGCCCGCGAGTTGCACGACATGGTGGCGCACAGCATCGGCGTGATCGCGATCCAGGCCGGCGCGGCCGGCCGGATCATCGAGAGCCGGCCGGCCAGGGCCCGCGAGGCGTTGGGCGCCGTCGAGGCCACCAGCCGGGAGACCCTGGCCGGGCTGCGCCGGATGCTGGTCGCGCTGCGCCAGGCCGACGGGCAGGCACCGGAGTTCGCCCCGGTGTCGGGTCTGGCCGACCTGGAGCGGCTGGCCGCCGACACGGCGCGGGCCGGGGTCGGGGTCGAGGTACGGCGACAGGGGCGGCCGCGCCCGCTGCCGCCGGAGATCGAGCTGGCCGCTTTCCGGATCGTGCAGGAGTCGGTGGCCAATGTGGTGCGGCATGCGGACAGCCCGCACTGCCAGGTCTCGTTGGCGTACGAGGACGAGGAGCTGGCCATCGAGGTGGTCGACCACGGGCGTGGTGACGCGGCGCGGCGGCCGGTGCCCGAGGGCGCCGGCTGGGGGATCGCCGGGATGCGCGAGCGGGTGGCCTTGCTGAACGGCCGGTTCAGCGCCGGGCCCGGGTCCACGGGCGGTTTCCGGGTGATGGCGAGGTTGCCGCTGTGACGATCCGTCTGCTGCTCGTCGACGACCAGCCGCTGGTGCGGGCCGGGCTCGGCATGGTGATCACCGACTGCCCGGATCTGGAGATCGTGGGGGAGGCCGGCGACGGGGCCGAAGCCGTCGAGCTGGCCGCGGAGTTGCGGCCCGACGTGGTGGTGATGGACATCCGGATGCCCGGCATGGACGGCATCGAAGCCACCCGGCGGATCACCGCCGCCTCCGCCGCGGCCCGGGTCATCATGCTCACCACCTTCGACGACGATGACCACGTCTACGCCGCGCTACGGGCCGGGGCCAGCGGCTTCCTGGTCAAGGACATGGCGCTGGACGACATCCTGGCCGCGGTGCGGGTGGTCGCCGCCGGGGACGCGTTGATCGCGCCGAGCGTGACCCGGCGGCTGATCGCGGAGTTCGCCCACCGGCCCGAGCCGGCGCGGGCTGCTGTTCCGGCGGGGGTGTCGGGGCGCTCGCTCTCGCTGGAGGGGGTCACCGAGCGGGAGCGGGAGGTGCTCACCCTGGTCGGGCGCGGCCTGTCCAACAGCGAGATCGCGGCTGAGCTCTTCATCGGCCCCGCCACCGCGAAGACCCATGTGGCGCGCCTGCTCACCAAGCTGGGCGCGCGCGACCGCGTGCAACTGGTGATCATCGCCTACCGGGCGGGGCTGGTCTCCGCGACGGCGTAACGGCTCGGCCCAGCCCGAGCCCATTCCCGAGCCCGATGGCCGGGACGGGCGGGCTCGGCCAGGCTGGAGGGGTGGAACGCGTCCCGGTGGAGTCCAGCTGCCTGGCGGCGGTCGGGTACGACCCTGCCGACGGGGCGCTGGAGCTGGAGTTCACCAGCGGGTCGGTCTACCGGTACCTGGCGGTGCCCGAGGACGTCCACCGGGGGTTGCTGGCTGCCGAGAGCCTCGGCCGGTACTTCCACGCGTGGATCAGGGACCGCTACGAGTACCGCCGGATCGGGTAGCCAGCCCGGCTGCTCGATCCGGCGGCCCCGCCTCAGTGCTGCCGCGCCGTGGCCCCCCGCTGTTCTACGGCGCTGCGGTCGAGCAGGAGCAGCGCGAGGTCGTCGGCCTGGCAGCGGATTTCGGGGATCGCGGTGGACTCCAGGAGGTTGCCGCGGCGCAGGGTCCCGAGGGTCCACAGCGGAGCGGGGGCGTGGTCGGCCGCCGGACGGAGCCGACCGGCCGAGGTGGTGTCGAAGCCGCCGCCGACGGGTGCCGGATAGCCGAGGCCGCCCGCGAGCAGGTCGGCGACCAGCGGGTCCTCGACGCGGGTCAGGTCGGTCTGCGAGCCGGTGCAGTTCAGCACCGCGGCCACCCGCAACCGGCGGCCGTTGTCCAGCCGGACCTGGAGCCGGTCCGCGGTGGTCTCCGCGCTCTTGCCGCTCTCGGTGGCCTCGGCGGTTTCGGCGCCGACCACGGTTCCCCGGCCGATGCTGACCAGCCCGGCGTCCACGGCGCCGCGCAGTGCCGCGGCGCTGGTTGGTGGGATCCGGTGGCGGTGGGTCTCCCAGAGCCGCAGGTCCTGGTCGAGGAGCCGGGCCTGGTCGGCCGGCGAAAGCCGCTGCCAGAGTGCGGAGGTGAGCGGGCGCAGGCTGTCGACGCCCGCCCGCCAGTCGCCGTGGCTGCGGCGGCAGCGGGAGATCTGCCGCAGTACCGCGCGACGCAGCTCGGCCAGCCCCGACACCCCGTCAAGGTCGGGCGTCGGCGCGACGACCACCGGTGTGCCGGCGTGCGGTTGGGGTACCAGCCCGTGCCGGGAGAGCGCGTGCACGACGCGGCCGGGGCGCTGCAGGGTGAGCGCCATGTCCACCATGGTCAGGCCGGTGCCGACGAGCAGGACGTCGCGGTCGTCGGCGACGCGCTCCAGCGCGCCGGGCGCCCACGGGTCGGGCAGGTAGCCGGGCGCCGAGCGCAGCGCGGGCGGGGCCCAGCCCTGGCCCGGTGCGAAGTTGCCCAGTGCCAGCACCGCGGCGTCGAAGTCGAGCCACTGCCCGCTGGCCAGCCGCAGGCGCAGCGGTGAGGCGGCCGGATCCGGCTGGTGGGTGATGCCGACGACGCGGTCGTGCAGGCGGACCAGGTCCGGGGCGCCGTCGAGCCGGCTCGCGGCGTCGAGGCTGTCGGCCAGGTAGCGGCCGTACCGGCCCCGGGCGATGAAGTCGTGCTCCCGGCCCGGCTCCCCGTGCTCGGCGAGCCAGCGGACGAAGTGGTCCGGGTCGTCCCGGTGCGCGCTCATCCGCCCGGCCGGGACGTTCAGCAGGTGGTGCGGCGCCTCGGTGCCGAAGGCCAGGCCCCGGCCGGCCGGTTCGGGGTCGATCAGCCAGATCCGCAACGCGGCCCGGCGGTCCGCGGCGGCGTGCTGGAGCAGTCGCATCGCCGTCAGGGTGCCCGCGGCTCCGGCGCCCACCACGGCGATGTGCCGGACGCCACCGCTTTCGCTCACCAGGTGGCCGTCCTGTTCCGGGTGGCGGCCCGCCGCCGAGGTGGCGCTCACTGCTCGCCCTCGGGGTCGCGGTAGGTCCGACGGATGCTGGTCCCCAGCCGCGAGATGTCCGCGCCGTAGACGTGGATCGAGATCGCCTTGGTCGCGCAGGCGTTGCGCACCCGGTGGATGTCGCCGGGCGGGGCGAAGGCGGCGATCGCGCCGGTGGGGTTGGTCACGTCCTCGGTCGGGATCAGCCGGGAGGTCCGCCCGTCGGTCATCAACCGGTAGCGGCGTTCGCTCTCCTGCCCCTGGTGGACACCGGTGACGCACCAGGAGACGTGGTCATGGATGGTGGTCCGCTGGCCTGGCAGCCAGACCAGCGCGACGATCGAGAAGCTGCCGTCGGTCTCGGCGTGCAGCACGTGCTGGCGGTAGCGGTCGGGGTGGCCCTCGCACTGCTCGGCGGTGAGCAGGTCGGGGGTGCCGAGCAGCGGGACGATCAGCTCGCCGACCAGATGGGCCGTCAGCTCCGGTGGCAGGCCGCGCTGGATGACCTCGCGGGCTGTGACGACGAGGTCGTCGATCGCCGGAGTGACCCGCGCGACGACCGCGCCGGACACAAGGGAAGACGTCATGCTGCCAACTTCGACCCGGTCGTACCCTCGCGTCCAACGACAGTAATCGGCTCTTGGCAAAGCGGAGCTTATGGATCCCGGCGGCGATGCCGGACCGGCCGTCGCCGACCGAGGTCGTCGGCTGACGCAGCGTCAGCAGGCCTGAAACATAAGCAGAAATTGGGGGCGCGCATGGCGGCGCGCGGCCGGCAGGATTCGTTCGGGAGGTGCTGGGGCCCTACAGGCCCTAGCCTCCGGCCCGGTTCTCGCCCGCGCTGACCAGCCCGGTCTCGTAGGCGATCACCACCGCCTGGGCCCGGTCGCGGAGCCCGAGCTTGCCGAGGATCCGGGCCACGTGGGTCTTCACGGTCGCCTCGGACAGCTGGAGCCTGGCGGCGAGTTCGGCGTTGCTCAGCCCCCGCGCCAGCAGGCCCATCACCTCCAGCTCCCGCGGCGTCAGCGCGGCCAGGTCGCGGTGGATCGCGGTGGCGGCGGCGTCGCGGCGGGCGAAGCGCTCGACCAGCCGGCGGGTGATCGCCGGGGCCAGCAGCGCGTCGCCGCCGCGCACCATCCGGACGGCGCCGGCCAGATGCTCGGGGCTGACGTCCTTGAGCAGGAAGCCGCTGGCCCCGGCCGACAGCGCGGCGTAGACGTACTGGTCGAGGTCGAAGGTGGTCAGGATGATCACCCGCGGGCCGTTCGGGTCGTCGCCGACGATCCGCCGGGTCGCCTCCAGGCCGTCCAGCTCCGGCATCCGGATGTCCATCAGGACCACGTCGGGCCGGGTGCGGCGGACCGCGTCGACGGCCTCGGCGCCGTTGCCGGCCTCGGCGACCACCTCGATGCCCTCGGATTCCAGGATCATCCGGAACCCGGTGCGCACCAGCGCCTGATCATCGGCGACCACGACATGCAGCGGCTCGGTCACGACGTCTCCAGCGGTATCAGGGCTCTGACCCGGTACCCTCCGCGCGGGCGGGGTCCGGTCTCGACGGTGCCGCCGTAGACGGCCAGGCGTTCGCGCAGGCCGATCAAGCCGCGGCCGTTGCCGGTGGCCGCGGAGGGGCTCGGCCGGCCGCCGGTGTCGGCGACCTCCACTCGCAGCCGGTCGACAGCGTATTCGACGATCACCTCGGCGCTCGCGCCGCTCGCGTGCTTCACCGTGTTGGTCAGCGCCTCCTGTACCACCCGGTAGGCGGCGAGTTCGACGCCGGGCGGCACCGCGCGCCGCCGGCCCAGCACGGTCAGCTCGATCGGCATCCCGGCCTGCCGCACCCCGGTGACCAGGGCCTCCAGCCGGTTCAGGCCCGGTTGCGGGGCGAGTTGCGCCGTCCCGGCCGGATCGTCGCCGTCGGTGTCGCTGTCCATCGTCAGCAGCCCCATGACCTGGCGCAGTTCGGCCATCGCCGCCCGGCCGCCGGTCTCCACCGCGAGGAGCGCCTCGCGGGCCCGCTCCGGGGAGCTGTCCATGATCTTGCGGGCGGCACCGGTCTGAATCACCATCACGCTGACGTTGTGGGTCACCACGTCGTGCAACTCGCGGGCGATGCGTGCCCGTTCGTGCTCGACCGCGCGCTCCAGCGCCTCGACCTGCTCGCGCGCCAGGTCGGACATCCGCTGGTGGCCCTCCTCGACCCGGCGCCGCCACATCCTGATCTCGTAGGCCACCGCGAGCACCGGGATCAGCACCAGCAGCGCGACCACCCCGTTGGGGAAGCTGGGCAGTTGCGCGCTGCTGAACAGCAGGACCAGCACCACGGCGGCCGCCGGGAGGCTGAGCAGCGTGGCACGCCGCCGCGGTCCGTGGACGGCGGCCGTGTAGACGGCGATGACGCACGGGACCGAGGACCAGTAGGCGATGTCCGGGGAGTCGCCCCTGACCGGCAGCGCCAGCGCTGACACGGCCCAGAGCGCCGCCAGCGGGAGCCGGCGGCGCAGCGCCAGCGGCAGCGGGACGAGCGGCACCAGGAGCAGCCGGCCGGTCCAGTCCACGCCGCCGGTCAGCGGGACCAGCCTCGCGTAGTGGACGGCGCCCGCCGCGAGGCCCAGCGCCAGCGCGAGGTCGAACACCCGGCCGCGCGCGGCCACGGCCGGTACGCGTCGGGTCTCCGGGCCTGGCCGGAGCCCGAGTTGACGGGCCGTCCGATCGGCCAGTTCGCGCAGTCGATCCACTGCGGGCGGGTTCGTCACGTGATCATTGTGGCCGACACCCCCGGCTCGGTACATCCGTCCGGGACGGTAGTCCTGCTGCATCCCTCGCCTACCTCGCAAGGATGACGCCGGCCGGCATGCGCCTCTCGCGGTAGCGCAGATGCCTCGCCCGAGCGACGCGCCAGGTCAACCCCTGCTCCTACCTTCGGATCAGCCGGTCGGGCAGCCCGCCGGAAGCAGGCTCGGCAGATCGAGGGAGACGATGATGAGCACGCCGGTGATCGAGTTGAGCGGCGTCAGCCGCCGCTACCAGGAGGGCCCCGCGGCGCTGGACCAGGTGTCGCTGACGGTGCGGGCCGGCGAGTCGGTGGCGATCGTCGGACCGTCGGGCAGCGGCAAGTCCACGATGCTCAACCTGATCGCCGGCCTGGACCGGCCGAGCGCTGGCACCGTCACGGTGGACGGCACGCGGGTGGACGCGCTGAGCGAGGCCGGATCGGCGCGCTTCCGGCGGGCGAAGATCGGCATGGTCTTCCAGTTCTTCAACCTGCTCGACGACCTGACGGTGGCCGACAACGTGATGCTCCCGGCGGAGATGGCCGGCACCGGACGCGGCGCGGCGCGCCGGCGGGCCGGCGAGCTGCTGGCGGCGCTGGGCATCGAGCGGCACGCCCGGGCCTACCCGGGGCGGCTGTCCGGCGGCGAGCGTCAGCGGGTCGCGGTGGCCAGGTCTCTGATGAACCGTCCGCCACTGCTGCTCGCCGACGAGCCGACCGGTGCGCTGGACTCCGCCTCCGGCGAGGACGTCAAGGCGCTGCTCAACGAGCTGCACGCGGACGGCCAGACGATCGTCACGGTCACCCACGACCTGACCCTGGCACAGGCCTGCGCGACCCGGACCGTCACCATCGCCGACGGCCGGATCGCCGCCGACGTCCGCACCGAGGCCGTCCGATGAGCGGCCTGGGCAGGGTGGTGCGATCGGGCGTGCGCCGCCGCCGGGTGCAGACCCTGGTGACCGGGCTGGCCACGATGCTGGCGGTGACCGTGTCCGTCCTCGGCGGGTCGTTGCTGGTGGCCTCCGACGGGCCGTTCGACCGGGCCTTCGCCGGTCAGCACGGCGCGCACCTGACCGCGCGGTTCGATGCGAGCCGGACCACGGCCGAGCAGCTGACGTCCTCCGCGCACGCCGCCGCAGTCACCGCCGCCGCCGGGCCGTTCGGCACCGCGACCCTCGACCCGCACACCGGCGCCGACCTGGGCCTGCCCGCGAACGCGAGCCTGCCGCCGATGACCGTGGTCGGCCGCACCGACCCCGGCGGGCCCGTCGACGACGTCACGCTGCTGCGCGGCGGCTGGGCGAGCGGCCCCGGCCAGATCGTGCTCGCCGACAGCTATGGGAGCCCGGTCCAGGACCTCGGCACGGTGCTGGACTACCCCGAGCTGCCCGGTGATCCGAAGCTGACCGTGGTCGGCTTCGCCCGTTCGGTCAGCCGGACGGCGGACGCCTGGGTGTCCCCGGCCGAGCTCGCCTCGCTCGGCGCGCCCGGCACCGCCGGCGGCTACCAGATGCTCTACCGCTTCGCCTCGGCCGGCAGCACCGCGCAGGTCGCGGCCGACCGCGCCGCCGTGGCCTCCGCGACCCCGCCCGGCGCCCTGGTCGGCGCGCAGTCCTGGCTCGTCACGGCGCAGGGCACCAACCGGAACACCGCGCTCTTCGTGCCCTTCCTGGTCGCCTTCGGCCTGCTCGGCGTGCTGATGTCGGTGCTCATCGTCGGCATCGTGGTCTCCGGCGCGGTCGGCACCGGGACCCGGCGGATCGGCATCCTCAAGTCGCTCGGGTTCACCCCTGCCCAGGTGGTGCGCTCGTACATGGGGCAGGCCCTGGTGCCGGCGGCGGTCGGCACCGCGATCGGTGCGCTGGCCGGCAACGCGCTGGCGATCCCGGTGCTGTCCGCCACCGCCGACGTCTACGGCACCACCACCTCGGGCGTCGCGCCCTGGGTCGACGTGGTGGTGATCGGCGGCGCGCTCGGTCTGGTGACCGCCACCGCCTGGGTGGCCGCGCTGCGGGCCGGGCGGCTGCGCACCGTCGACGCGCTCGCCGTCGGCCGCACCCCGCGGGCCGGCAGTGGCCGGCGCGCCGCCCGGCTGGCGGCCCGGCTGCCGCTGCCCCGGCCGGTCAGCCTGGGCCTGGCCCAGCCCTTCGCCCGCCCCGCCCGGATGGCCGGGATGGTCGCGGCGATCGTCTTCGGCACCGCCGCCGCCACCTTCGCGGTGGGCATGGGCTCCTCGCTGAACTGGGTGCAGGCCGCCAAGAACCACGACACCGCCGATGTGGTGGTCAACGCCTTCGGCCCGCCGACCGGGTCGGCCGTGGCAGGACCTGGCGCGCCGTCGAACGTCACGCCGCACCGGACGCGGGCCACGGCCGATCCCGCCGCGATCACCGCGGCCGTCAACGCCCAGGCCGGCACCGAGAAGTACTTCGGCACCGCCGGCACGGAGGTGACCGTGCCGGGGGTGGCCGGGACCACCAGCGTCTTCGCCTTCAGCGGCGACTCCTCCTGGGCCGGCTTCACGATGGTCTCCGGACGCTGGTTCACCGCCCCCGGCGAGGCCGTGGTGCCGTCCACCTTCCTGACCGCCAGCGGCACCCGGCTCGGTGACACCGTCACCCTGCAGGACCACGGCAAGGCGATCGGGGTCCGGCTCGTCGGCGAGGTCTTCGACCCGCACACCCAGACCGACGAGGTCCTCACCGAGGCCGCCACCCTGGCTCCGGCCGAGCCCGACCTGCACCCCGAGACCTACTCGATCAAGCTGAAGCCCGGCACGGACGCGGCCGGCTACGCCACCGCCTTGAACGGCACGCTGGCGCCGCTGGGCGTCACCGCCGGCAGCGGCCGGAGCCACGGCGAGAGCGGCACCATCGTCGCCCTCGACGCGCTGACCGCGCTGCTCACGCTGATCCTGGTCGCCACCGCCGGCCTGGGCGTGCTCAACACCGTGGTGCTGGAGACCCGCGAGCGGGTCCGCGAGATCGGCGTGGCCAAGGCGCTGGGCATGACTCCCCGGCAGACCGTCACCATGGTGCTCGCCTCGGTCACCGTGGTCGGCCTGATCGGCGGCGCCGTCGGCCTGCCGCTCGGCCTGGCCCTGCACGCGGTGACCGTGCCCGCGATGGGCCACAGCGCCGGCCTCGACTTCCCCGCCGTGGCCATCGACGTCTACCCCGACTCGGAACTCGCGCTACTGGGCCTGGGCGGGGTGCTGATCGCCGTCCTCGGCGCCCTGCTGCCCGCCGGCTGGGCCGCGCGGACCCGCACCGTCACGGCGCTGCGCACCGAGTAGGGCCACGCCGCGGAGCGTCGGCCTG
This sequence comes from Kitasatospora sp. GAS1066B, assembly GCF_041262605.1. Taxonomy (NCBI): domain Bacteria; kingdom Bacillati; phylum Actinomycetota; class Actinomycetes; order Kitasatosporales; family Streptomycetaceae; genus Kitasatospora; species Kitasatospora sp. GAS1066B. The sequence continues at coordinate 123,718 of NZ_JBGCCO010000013.1, read as the reverse complement.
GTCGCGTCAGGCCCTCAGGCCGTGTCAGGCCCCGTGTCAGGTCGTGTCAGCGAGCTGTCAGCGATGCCTCCAGGGGCTATCAGCGGGTCCGGCCATGGTGAGCACGTCAGCAGGAAGCGACCAGGAAACAGGCGGACAAGATGACCACCTCAGACCAGCCGGCGATCGTGGCCACCGGGCTACGCAAGTCGTACGGCGCGAAGACCGTCCTCGACGGTGTCGATCTGCACGTCCCGGCGGGCACGATCTTCTCGCTGCTCGGGCCGAACGGGGCCGGCAAGACCACCACGGTGCAGATCCTCTCCACCCTGGTCCGGCCGGACGGCGGCCAGGTGCGGATCGCCGGGCACGACCTGGCGGGTGAGCCGGACGCGGTGCGGGCGGCGATCGGGGTCACCGGGCAGTTCTCGGCGGTGGACAAGCTGCTGACCGCCGAGGAGAACCTGCGCCTGATGGCCGACCTGCGCCATCTGGGCAAGGCCGAGGGCCGCCGGCGGGCGGCCGAACTCCTGGCGGGATTCGACCTGGTGGACGTGGCCAGGAAGCCGGCGGCCACCTTCTCCGGCGGGATGCTGCGGCGGCTGGACCTGGCGATGACCCTGGTCGGCGGCCCGCGGGTGATCTTCCTGGACGAGCCGACCACCGGCCTCGACCCGCGCAGCCGGCGCGCGATGTGGCAGATCATCAGGGACCTGGTGGCCGGCGGCACGACCATCTTCCTGACCACCCAGTACCTCGAGGAGGCCGACCAACTCGCCGACCGGATCGCGGTGTTGGACGGCGGGCGGCTGGTCGCCGAGGGCACCGCGCACGAGCTCAAGCGGCTGGTCCCGGGCGGGCACGTCAGCCTGCGGTTCACCGACCCCGACGGCTTCGAACGGGCGGCCCGCGCGTTCGGCGAGGTGACCTGCGATCAGGACGCGCTCACCCTCCAAGTGCCCAGCGACGGCGGCGTGGAGTCGCTGCGCTCGCTGCTCGACCGGCTCGACGCCGAGGCGATCGAGGTCGGCGGCCTGACCGTGCACACCCCCGACCTCGACGACGTGTTCCTCGCCCTCACCGGCCGGTCGACCGCGACCAACCGGCCCGCCACCACCGAACTGGAGACCACCCGATGAGCACCAGCACCGCCGCCTACGCCCTGCGCGACTCGTCGACCATGCTGCGGCGCAAGATGACGCACGCGCTGCGCTACCCCGGACTCTCGCTGGGCGCCGTCATGGTCCCGGTCGTCTTCCTGCTGCTCTTCGTCTACGTGCTCGGCGGCGCCCTGGCCACCGGCGTCGGCCACGGCAGCGCCTACATCAACTACCTGGCCCCCGGCATCATCCTGATGACCGTGACCGCCGCCGCCACGTCCACGGCGGTCTCCGTCTGCACCGACCTGACCGAGGGCATCATCGCCCGGTTCCGGACCATGGCCATCTCCCGGGCCTCGATCCTGGTCGGCCACGTGCTGGGCAGCGTGATCCAGACCATGGTCAGCGTCGGGATCGTCATCGGACTCGCGCTGGCGATGGGCTTCCGGCCGTCCGCCGACCCGGTGCACTGGCTCGCGGCGATCGGACTCATCACCCTGCTGACCTTCGCGGTGACCTGGCTGGCCGTCGCGCTCGGCACGCTCAGCAAGACCCCGGAGGGAGCCAGCAACATCGTCCTGCCGCTGGCGCTCCTGCCGTTCATCGGCAGCGCGTTCGTCCCCACCGGCTCCATGTCGGGCTGGCTGCGCTGGTTCGCCCAGCACCAGCCCTTCACCCCGATCATCGAGACCATCCGGGGCCTGCTGATGGGTGGCCCGATCGGCGACAACGGCATCATCGCCGTCGCCTGGTGCCTCGTCATCGCCGTGGCGGCCTCGCTCTGGGCCACCAGGCTGTTCAACCGCCAAGCGTGACGGCGGCCAGCTCCCGCACCGCCCCCACCGTCCCCAGCGACAACCCGGCACCGCTCCGCGCCGCCTCGGTGAACTCCTCGCCGAGCGCGGCGCGCGCCGCGTTCTCCACCCGTGCGGGGTCGGGACGGGACAGGTCGGGGCCGCCCCGCACCGCCCGGCTCGCGGCCAGTAGGCAGGCCGCCTGGCGCGGGCTGCCCTGGCGCAGCGCCTGGTCCGCGACACCGACCAGGATCTGGCCGAGGGTGGGCGCGTGCATGGACTCCAGCGCCAGCGCGAGCGCCTCGCTCCGGTGTGCCCGGGCCGAGGCCAAGTCGCCTTCGGCGGCGTCGAGATGACCCAGCGAGTCGAGCAGCATGGCGCGGAACACCGGGTGCACGGCGATGCCCTGGACGAGCTCCGCCGCCTGCGCCAGTTCGGCCCGGGCGGCGCTCGGCCGGTCGGCCCAGCGGGCGAGTTCGGCCCGCGAGTGGGCCAGCCCGGCCAGCGCGTCGGACCACGGGACCTGCCGGGCCTCCCGCTCGGCCCGCGCCATGACCGAGGCACTGCCCACCCGGTCGCCGAGCAGCCAGCGCCACTCGGCCTGCTTGCCCCGCGCGTACAGCCGGTCCTCCAGCACTCCGAGCTCGATGACCACGGCATCGGCCTGTTCGAGCAGGTCCAGCGCGCCGGTGTAGTCGCCGCGCCGGGCGACCAGGTCGGCCAGCACGCTGAGCGCGAAGGAAGTGCCCCAGCGCTCCCCGATCGCGCGGAACCCGGCCAGCGCCTGCCGGATCCGGGTCTCCGCCTCGGCCGGCGGGCCGCCGACGTTGACCAGCGCGCGGGCGCCTTCGAGCCGGGCGGAGGCCCGCACCCACGGATCCGGGTCGTCGAGCAGCTCCGCCCAGGCCCGGGCCGGTCCTTCGAGGTCGTCGGCGCCCGCCCGCACCCGGTCCATCGGCGCCAGGAAGCGCACCAGCGGGTGGCTGTCGCCGGTCCGCCGGCCGAGATCCCTGGCCGTCGCCAGCAGGTCCCCGATCCGGCGCTCGTCGCCCAGCCCGGCGGTGGCCAGCAGGACGGATATCGCGCAGGCCACGGCCCGCGCCCCGTCGTCGGCCGGGCCCGGCAGGGCCATCGCCCGCGCGGTCAGTTCGGCGCCCTCGGCCTGGTGACCGCCGAGCCACCAGTACCAGCCGGACGCCGCCGCGAGCCGGACCGCGGTCGCGGCGTCGCCCGCCGCGAGCGCGCCGCGCAGCGCGGCGGTCAGGTTGTCGTGCTCGGCGGCGAGCCGGCCCAGCCAGGTCAACTGCTCGGCCCGGCGCAGGTACGGCTCGGCCCGCTCGGCCAGCTCGGTGAAGTAGCCGGCGTGGGCCCGGCGGATCGACTCCAGCTCGTCGGCCTCGGCCAGCCGCTCCAGCCCGTACGCCTTGATGGTCTCCAGCATCCGGTAGCGGCCGTCCTCGGTCGACACCAGCAGCGACTTGTCGACCAGTGAGGCGAGCAGGTCGAGCACCTGGTCCCGGTCGACGGGGCCGGCGCCGGGCTCGTCGGCGCACACCTGCTCGGCCGCGTCCAGGGTGGCGCCGCCGGGGAACGCGGCGAGCCGGCGCAGCAGGGCCCGCTCCGGTTCGTCGAGCAGCTCCCAGCTCCAGTCGACCACCGCCCGCAGCGTCCGGTGCTGGCGCGGTGCGGTCCGCGAACCGCCGGTGAGCAGCCGGAACCGGTCATCGAGGCGGGCGGCCAGCTGCTCGACGGTCATCGTGCGCAGCCGGGCTGCGGCCAGCTCGATCGCCAGCGGCATGCCGTCCACCGCGTGGCAGATCCGGCTCACGGCCGGCAGGGTCCGCTCGCTCACCGTGAAGCCTGATCTGGCCGTGGCCGCCCGGTCGCCGAGCAGCCGGACGGCGGGGGAGGTGAGTGCCTCGGCCACCGCCGCGTCGTGCGACGGCAGGCCGAGCGGCAGCACCGGCCACAGCGCCTCGCCGGTGAGACCGAGCGGTTCCCGGCTGGTGGCCAGCACCTTGACCTCGGGGCAGTCGCCGAGCACCCGGTCGACCAGCGCCGCGGCCGCCTCGATCAGGTGCTCGCAGTTGTCCAGCAGCAGCAGGAGCCGGCGGGTGCGCAGCCCCGCGACCAGCCGGTCCAGCGGCTCGGCGGCGGCTTGGGGCTGCTCCCGCAGACCCGACGCGGCCAGCACGGCCTGCGGCAGGTCGGCGCCGTCGGTGACCGGGGCGAGCTCCACCAGCCAGACACCGTCCGGGAACCGGTCGAGCAGCGGGCGGGCGGCCTCGATCGACAGGCGGGTCTTCCCGGCGCCGCCAGGACCGGTCAGCATGGTCAGCCGGTGCTCGTCGACCAGCCGCCCCACCTGGCCGACGTCCTCGTCGCGGCCGACGAAACTGGCCAGCCCCGCCCGCAGGTTGGTCGGCGGCCGGTGCTCGACGGCGGGCGGGGCCGGGTGTTCGGCGGGCGGTTCGGCCAGTGGCTCGGCCGGGTCTTCCGCCAGGTGTGCGGGGTGGGCGCGGGTCGCCGCGGCCGGCTCGGGGATCGCCGCCAACTCGCCGCGCAGCACGGCGGTGTGCAGCGCGGACAGCTCCGGCGACGGGTCGGTGCCCAGCTCCTCGGCGAGCACCTCGCGCGCCTGCTCGTAGACCGTCAGCGCCTCCGCCGGCCGGCCGGCCGCGACCAGCGCCCGCATCAACGACCCGACCAGCCGCTCCCGCAGCGGATACTCGGCCACCAGCGAGGTCAACTCGCCGGTCAGCTCCCGGCCGTGACCGATCCGCAGATCCGCCTCGATCCGGTCCTCCAGCGCGGCCATCCGCAGCTCCGCCAGCCGCACCACCGGCCCGCGGAAGAAGTCCACGCTCGCCACGTCCAGCAGGGCCGGCCCGCGCCACAGCTCCAGGGCCGCACGCAGCAGCCCGGCCGCCGTCGCGGCGTCCCCGGGCAGCGCGGACCGCCCGGCCGCGGTCAGCCGCTCGAACCGCACCACATCGACCGCGTCCGGCTCGATCACCAGCCGGTACCCGGCCGGGTGGGACTCCACCGTCACCCCCGGCAGCCCCCGCCGCAGCCGCGACACCAGCGCCTGCAGGGCGTTCGGCGCCCCCATCGGCGGGTCCTGCTCCCAGATCCCGTCGATCAGCAGGTCCGCGGAGACCACCCGGCCCGGTTCCAGGGCCAGCAGGATCAGCAGCGTCCGCAGCCGCGCACCCCCCACCGTGACCCGGGCACCGTCTGCGGCTCTGACCTCCAGCGGCCCCAACAACGCGATCTGCATGAGCGCATTGTGCTACCAGGGCGACGGCGGCGGGGACCGGATTCCGTGCCCGTCCTGCCATGGCCGTCCCGGCTGCGGACGCCGGAGCGTACGCGGCAGCCGGGCGAACGGCCGTTGACGATCCGCACGCTGGGCGGTCCCGGCGCCGCCCGCCCGGTCAGCGGACCGGCTCCCGGAGCCGCGCGGCGAGCCAGTCCGCGGTGGCCGGGAGCCACTGCGCGCGGGCGTTGCCGAGCAGGTGGTCGCCGTGCGCGACGAGCAGGTACTCGCCGCGCGGGGCGGCCGCGGCCAGTGGCGCGCCGTTGGTCACGCCCGGGATCCGGTCCAGGCCCCCGTCGACGACCAGCAGCGGCTCGGAAATGCTGCCCGCGACCGGCGTCAGGTCCAGGAGGCGTGCGAACTCCCTTGCGGCGTCCTCGGATCCGCAGCGCTGGGTGAGCGTCTCGGTGACGAACGGGGGCAGCTCCGCCCAGTCCAGCGCGGTCGGACCGCTCACCGTCGCGGTGGCCCGCACCCGCGGCTCGCGCGCGGCGGTCAGCGCGGCGTAGTAGCCGCCCATGCTCAGCCCGATCACGCCGATCCGCTCGTGGTCCAGGTCGGAGTGGGCGTCGAGGACGTCCAGGACCGCGCCCACCACCTTGTCGTAGTCCGGTTCGGGGGCCGAACTCGCGGCGAGCAGGCCCTGCCCCGGCCCGTCGACGGCGGCGACGGCCAGGCCCCGGTCGAGCAAGGCGTCGGCCACGTCGTGGAACTCCTCCTTGCTCGAGTCCATCCCGGGCACGAGCACCACCAGCGGCGGGCGCGCGACGCCGGCCGGGCGCCGGAGCCGCCCGATGAACCCCGGCCCCTCGATCCGCACGGCCGCCGGCTCCAGCAGGGCCAGCGAGCGGTGCATCGCCTGGTCGGCGGCAGCCTCGGCCCCCGCGAGCGCCGCCCGGTCGGGGTGCGGCAGCACCGTCGCGCAGTGCAGCCACCCCGCGGCGGTCCGGTAGGCGGCGGCCGCCGACACGGTGTTCCCGGCCGCCTCGGCACGCTCCCCGGCGCCGAGATGGGCCCGACCGGCCTGCACCAGGGCGGCGGGCCAGTCGTACAGCGAGGTCAGCGCGGCGGTCACCCGGTCGTACTCGAACGGGTCCGCCCCGCCGCCGACCACCCGCGAGCGGTTGGCGGCGACGAAGGCGGGCAGCAGGTCGGGGCTGTCGAAGAACGAGGTCATGGGAACCACTCGACCCGACCCGGTGGGTGACGGTCCAACAGCCGATCCGCCACTTCGACAGCTGCCGGTTGTCAGCCGAGGTCGGGGCCTCGCCGGCATCCTCGACGATGTCCAGCTGGGGTGCCTTCGGGGGCTGCCGGCTCCTCCTGGTCTGAGCCGACGTCCGGCAGGTCCGCGAAGAGGTCGCCGGATGCTTGATCGGGCTGTCTGACCGTCATGCCCGCCCCGCCAGCGTAGGGTTGGCGGGTGGCTGAGGAGACGTACAACAGCGTTGACGGGCAAGCCCACGTGGGGGCGGTGTTTCAGGCCCGGCACATCGGCGAGCTGCATCATCATGTGCACGCCCCAGTCCCTCCCGAGCAGCCGGCTCCGTTCCAACTCCCGCCTGAGTTGCCGTACTTCGAGGACCGCAAGGCCGAGCAGGAACGCATCCTGCGGGCTGCGCGGAGCCATCCTGGCCATGGCGGGCCGCTGGTTGTCGCGCTGACCGGGATCGGCGGGATCGGCAAGACCGCCATGGGGTTCAACGTCGCACGCCGGCTCAGTGATCGGTTTCCCGACGGGGTGCTGTACCTCGACCTCGACGACCTGCGCCGCGATGGAGTGGTGGAGCCCGCGGACGCGGTCGGGGAGCTGCTGACCGGTCTGGGCGTCGCTCCCGACTGGCTGGAGAGGTCCTTCGCGGGCCGCTCGAAGCAGTACTGGACCCGGACCCACAGCAAGCGCCTGCTCGTGGTCGTCGACAACGCCCGCTACGGCAGCGAGGCTCTGCCGCTGCTGCCGTCGTCCGCGGGGAGCCTGGCGATCGTGACCAGTCAAGGCCAGCTCCACGACCTCGACGGGGTGGCCACCGTGGAGGTGCTGATGACCCCGCTGGAGCTGGACGACGCGGCGCGGCTGCTGCGGCACATCGTGAACGACCCGCGTCTGACGGCGGAGCCTGACGCCGTGACGGAGTTGGCCCTGGGCTGTGCTGGGCTGCCCGCGGCACTCCAGGTCGCGGGCCAGTGGATTCGCAAGTACCGCCGGCGCAGCCTGACCCGGCTGGTTGCCGACCTCACCGCGGAGCTGCACGAGAGGGGCATCCCCATGGTGGAGGCGGTGTGGGACGCGGCGTACTCCGGACTGGGACCGGAGGCCGCACGGACGTACTGCCTGCTGTCGCAGTTCCCTGCTCCAGTCGTCACGGCCCTGCCCGTCGCCGCGCTTCTGGGTGGCGGGCTGGTGCAAGCCGAGGACGCCCTCGAGGAGTTGGAGGCGGCCGGCTTGTTGGAAGGCAGGCCCGATGGCTTCCGCATGCATGACCTGCTGCGCGGACACGCCGACCGCCGCTCCCGCCTGGCCGACGCTGACGCAGTGCAGTCGGCGCAGGCGCGTCTAAGGGTGATTCGCTGGTACCGCAGGCAGGCTGCCAGAGCCGACCTGTTGGCGGCCGGCCCGCGGATGACCTTCGCCGCGGTCGAACCGCCGGTCGGTGACACCCCCGATGTCGAGTTCGCCGGCAAGGTGGAAGCCCTGCGGTGGATGGAGTCGCACAGGCTCGCCCTGTACGGCTCTGTCCGGATGGCCTTCGAGTTCGGCCTGTACGAGCACGCGTGGGCGCTCTGCGAACCACTGTGGACGCACTTCCTCGACCATCCGCACTACGCGGATGTCATGGATGCGTTCCAGGCCGGCGTTGCCGCCGCCGACCGGTCGGAGCACCTGCAAGCGATGGTCCGGATGCGGTGCCAGCTGGCCCGACCGTTGTGGGAGCAGGAGCGGTACGAGGAGGCGGCGGAGCAGCTCCAGCAGGCGTTGAGCGCGGCCGAGGCCATGGGCGACTCGTCGCAGGAGCGCAAGCTCAAGGCCTCGGCGGTGGAGTTCCGCGGAAAGCTGAAGTCCGTCCAGGGCGAATGGCACGCTGCGGCCGTGGACTTCGAGCTTGCCAGGCAGGAGCATGCGGCGATCGGGAACGCCTACGGAGTGCTGCTCCAGACCTATCTGCTCGGCCAGGCCGCCCTGGGCACGGCCGAGCCCGAACGGGCGGTCGAACTGCTGAGGGAAGCACATCGAATGGCCCGCGAGCAGGAGCGAGCCCGGATGACCGCACGGACCGGCTTCGAACTGGGCCGTGCGATGCGGCGCTTGGGACGTGCAGCAGAGGCGGCCGCGCTGTCCCAGCAGGCATTGGCACACGCCCGCGAGCGGGGCGCGACCACCGATGAGGTTCGCGTCCTGAAAGAACTCGCCGGTCTCGCGGAGGAGACCGGGGCGAGCGCTGAGGCGGCGGAGTACCGGGAGGCGGCACGGATGCTCGTCGAACGCCTGGGTGGCGCTCTCGACACGGATCAGAGTTCGTAGTCGAGATCGGCCTCGTCGGGTTGCGTCACCCTGACTTCGACGGTGATCGGGCCGACCGTGCAGGTCAGCGTGGCTTGAGCCGTCGGACCGGTGGCGTCGGCCAGCCACGCGTGAACTGCCGAGAGCGCAGCGGCCGGGTCCACCCGGAGAACCCGGCCGTCCGCGTTGCGGACCCCGATGTGGACGCTGAGCAGCCCGGCCGAGCGGTGCCTGACCAGGCACCGCTCGGGCGTGAGGATCGCGGCGGCGGTCCGGCACCCGGGAAGTTCGGCCAGAGTTCGGGCTGTCCAGCCGGCCGCCGTCCACCTGTTGGTCGAGACGGCGTCAGGTGCGTCGTGCGGAGCCGGCCCGCTGCGGCGCCAGAGCAGCGACGCGCTCTGCAGATGCCGGGGGCCCGCCACAGGGTGTTCGGCTGCCAGGTGGTGCGCTGCCACGGAGGTGAACGCGGGAAAGCGCTGGACGTTGACCCGGAGGTCGGACACTTCGGCCCGTACCGCGTAGGCCGGGGGCCGACCCGCAGCCGGATTCGGATGGGGAAGTGGGGGCGCCTCGATCGGAACGCTCCGCGGTCGCAGCCGCAGCAGCCGGTACAGCTCACGGCGAAGCCGAACCAGCGACCTGCCCTGCAGTGAGAAGGCGGTGTCCGCGAATCTGCGGGTGCCGGCAGCGGCAGCGGCCTGCAGCGCGTCCGGCAGGGCTGCGGCCTCGGGCAGCGACGGCACCGTGGCCAGCAGGTCCGACATGGGGCTGCCGGGTATCAGCTCGCTCCCGCCGTCGTAGGCGCCTACGACGGTTCGGTCGAGCGCGGCGGCGTAGAGCGCGGTGGAACCGTGGTCGGTGATCACCGCGTCGGCAGCGACCAGGAGCGCGGCCCACTCCTCGTGGGGCCTGGCCAGGACGAGGCCTGCCCCCAGAGCGGGCGCGAGCTGCCGGGAGAGGTCGAAGGTTCCGGTTCTGCTGTACTCGTTGGGGTGCAGGACCAGCGCGAACTGGTAGCTGTCATGGGGGAGTCCGCCGACGAGGGCGGCCGGCAGCTGTGGTCTCCTGGCCAGCAGCGACTCCGGGCCCCAGGTGGACGTGAGTACGACGAGGCGACGCTCGCCGGTGCCCAGCGAGGATCGGTACTCCTCCCGAAGGCTGACCGAGCGCAGAATCCGGTCCAGCGTCGGATCCCCCACCACGGTTGCCTTGGCGGCGGCCGGCGCACAGCGCTCGGCGAGACGGTCCAACTGGCTGGCGTGGGCCAGCGCGTGGAGGGCGGCCCGGGGATTGCCGCCGTCGAGCAGGAAGCGAGGGTCGAGGCCCGACGGGAGGTCCCAGGAACCCTCATGGCTGATGGTCTTGTTGAAGCCCGCGCCGTGCGGGAACAGCACGAGCGGCCCGGACAGAACCCGGAGCGGTCCCTTCGGACTTGCGGTCAGGATCAGGTCATGCGGACGGCGGCGGGCGTCCTCCCACGCGACGCTGCGGGCACCGGAGCGCTCCAAGGCCGCGAGGGCGTCCACATCGAAGTCAGAGCCCGGCACCAGCGTGAAACGGGTGCTGATGCGCTCGTCCCCGGCGAAGACCGGCAGGACGTCCAGGAGCCGGTGCAATGCGCCCGCCGAACGAACGGCGAGAAGTACTGCCCGCTGCCCGCTGCCCGCTGCCCGCTGCCCGCTGCCCGCTGCCCGCTGCCCGCTGCCCGCTGCCCGCTGCCCGCTGCCCGCTGCCCGCTGCCCGCTGAATCTTTCAACCCTAGCAGGAGGATTCGGGTGATCGGAAACGCGCTCGCTCTGGGGCGAGTCGTATGGGGCCTCCTGGGGCATGACGGCGATCGTACCGGCAAGAGCCGTCCGGCCCGGACCGCCGAGCGGTCCGGGCCAGCCGGCGCCCGAGGGCCCGCGCCGCGCGTGAACGCCACGCGGACCCCTCGGCGTCGGATCAGCCCGTGCCGGTGGCCGCCTTGACGAGGGTGGCTGCCGGGTCGTCGGACTCGAGGGAGTACATCATGACGCCCGCAAGCCCCTTGTCGCCGATGTACTGACGCTTGAAGGCCAGCGACTGCGGGCTCTCTATGCTCCAGAAGTTCGTTCCGTCATAGATCCACGCACTGTCCGTGGTCTGGTCGAAGAACGTGTGGGCGGTCGTGATCTTGCCTGCCGCCTTCAGCTCCTTGTAGTCCGCCACGCCCGGCTGCGCGGAGTCGGCGAACGCTGCCGTCGGCCCGGTCACGCTCTGGTACAGGCCGTGGGTCGTGCCGGCGGGTACCCCGGTCCAGCCCCGGCCGTACAGCGGGACGCCGAGGATCATCTTGCCGGCGGGGAAGCCTCGCTGCAGAAGGGTGTTGACGGAGGCGTCCACCGTGAACCCCGTTCCGGCCGCCGGGCTGGACGGCGAGTCGTACAGGGGTGCCTGGGCGTTGGTCGGCCCGTGCGTGTCGAAGGCGCCGTGGTAGTCGTAGGCCTCGACGGTGCCGAAGTCGAGGTACTGGCTCATGGCCGCGGGCTGCAGTTGGGCGATGTTGGCCGGACCGGCGGGCAGGACGGCGGTCGTCAGGTAGTGCTTGCCGCCGCCCAGGGCGTTCAGCTGGGTACGGAACTCCTGCAGCAAGGCGACGTAGTTCGCACCGTCCTGCGGGGAGTGGAAGTTGCCGACGTGGCCCAGGTCGGTTCCCGGGAACTCCCAGTCCAGGTCGAAGCCGTCGAAGATGCCCGCGGCCGCACCCGGGCCGCCGGCCGGGTCAGGGGCGAGCTTGGGCAGGTTGCCCTTGATGTACAGGTTGATGCACGAGCTGACGAACTTCTGCCGGGACGCAGCCGTCGCCGCGACCTTGGAGAAGTACTTCGAGTAGGTGTACCCGCCGAGCGACACCAGCATCTTCACGTTCGGGTACTTGGCCTTCAGCTCCTTGAGCTGCTGGAAGTTGCCGCGCAAGGGCTGGCTGTAGGTGTCGGCCTTGCCGTTGACGCTGGTGCCGGCGGTGTACTCCTTCTGGTAGTCGGCGTACGCGTCGGAGGACCCGTCGTTGCCGGAGACGCTGTTCGGGTCGCTCACCGACGGCTTGTTGGCCGCGAAGCAGGTCAGGTTGACCGGGTCGATGTTCTCGAACGCGTAGTTCAGCACCGTCAGCCTGCCGGCGATACCCTCGGTGTCCAGATTCTTCGGGTAGAAGGCGTTGGCGTAGGTCGACCAGCTCGTGTAGTAGGCGATCCGCTGGGCGGGCTTGCCAGGGTTCGGCGGCTGCACCGTCAGGTTCTCGAAGGTGTCACCACCACCGCCGGAGTCGTCGGGCCCGTCGTGATCGGCGGTCGGCGCACCGGCGGGGTCGAAGGGCGTGTAGAACCAGTCCTGGTTGGGCTGGAAGTTGCAGGTGTAGACGTCCAGGTAACCCCGGCTCGGATCCTGGGGGTTGCCCGCGACGTCCAGGCAGAGGCTGTGGTTGAGAACGCTGACGAACAGGGTCGTGCCGTTGTTCTGCGGTTCGGGTTGCCATCGCTGGCTCTGCTGACCCGAGCAGTTGTAGATCACCAGCTCCCGTCCGCTCACGGCCGACGTGCTGTTGTGGATGTCCAGGCACCTGCCGCTGCCCACACCCCGAAAGGACACCGACGCGTCAGGATAGGGCACCACGTTCCAGCCCTGGTTGACCATGAGGTCGCGGTGGTAGGAGATGACCCTCGAGTCGTTCGTCGTCCCGCCTCCCGACACGTCCATGATCCCGCCGTCCCCGATGGACTCCAGGGCGATCGGGTCCGAAGGCGGTGTCTGCACCGGGACGTTCGCGTTCGCCGGGGTGTAGGTCGGCGTGAAGATGAACCGCTCGTTGGGCGTGTTGTCGCAGGAGTAGAGGATCGTGTTCGTCTTGTTGTTCGGGTCGCTCTGGCCGCCACTGAGGTTCATGCACAGACCGGGCAGGAACGCGCTCAGGAACTCGTACTGACTGTTGCCCAGGTAGAGCGGTACCCAGCGCTGGCTCGGCTGGCCGGTGCAGTCGTACAGCGAGAGCGGGGTGCCGGCCCCGGGGTTCCGGTCGCTGTGGGTGATGTCGATGCAGCGACCGCTCCCCGTCCCCTGGAAGGTGACCTCCTCCTTGGGTGTGTCGGTGTAGAAGTTCACTTTCCAGCTCTGGTTGGCACCGCCGTTGCGGTGGTAGCCGACGATCGGGGTCAGGTTCGCGGTGCCCTGCCGGTCGACGTCCAGCACTCCCCCGGCCTGCATGTTCTCGATCGCCTGGGGTATCGGGGCGCCGGACGGCGAGGTGAACAGCTGCGTCGGCTCGGCCGCCGCGCGCAGCGGCCCGAACCCGACCGCGTAGTGGTCGGCCGAGGCGCCGGTCAGCCGCTCGGTCACGGCCGGCGCGGCACCGGTGGTGTAGACGGCGTAGTCGAGTTCGCCTCCCGACTGCTGGGTCGCCTGCCCCGTGGTGGCACGGGCCGAGCCGACGGGAATCTGGAGACTGCTGGGCTCCCGGTTGAAGTCGCCGATGGCCGCCCAGGCCTCGACCCTGTTCCGCCCGGTCACGAAGGTCCTGATCGCGTTGACCAGGGCAGGGGCATCGCCGCCGCCGGTGTCCGACCGTGCATGGACATCGAAGTACCAGGTGGTGCCGTACAGCAGACCCAGGGTCGCCCGGCCATGACCGGTCGGGTTCGGAATCGCGGCGACCGCGTCGGCCGCCCGGTGCGCGACGATCGCGAGATTGTTCCGGCCGCCCAGGTATCGCGGCTGTCCGATGGCGGTGTTGCTGTTGGGATCGGTCTGGAGGAAGTAGACGTCCAGGTTGGTCATGCCGCTCGTCCACTGCGAGTGCGTCACCTGGTTCGCCGCCCCGATGTTCGGCAGGTTCACGGCGTTCGCGTTGGCCAACTGCGCGGCAGGTATGACCACCGGCGCCGTTCCCTGAGCCGGGGTCGGCGGCGCGGCGCCGACTTCCTGGAGCACGACGATCTGGGCCCGAGCGGCATAGCCGCCGACCGTCGTGGTCCATTTGCTGTCGCCACCAGCGGTGGCCCCCTGCATGTTGTACGTGATGACCGGAAGATCACCCAACGTCGCGGCGGCCGGCCCGGCGGTCAGCACGCTCACCGCGCCTGCCAGGCACATGGCCAGCAGCACGGCAACGGACCGCCGCCTCCTGCCGGTTGTCGATCTGAACATCGGCTTCCCCTCCCTGCGAGGCAAGCGAGGTCACCGCCGAGCGGTGACCTCGGGACCGTCGCCACATCGCGGTCCGCAGGAGTAGTCCCGCTTCCCGGCCCAGCGTTACAGCGTCGACCCGGGAGCCGCTCAGGCAGGACGCCGGGCGCCGGGGCGGCCGTGACGCGGTATCGGCACAGCTCGGGTGTGCCGACACCGCCAGAACTGGGAAGCCACGGGCGGCGTTTGACTGCCTACCAAAGCCTTCCGCCGGCGCGGAGGGCCAGACGGGATGGGTATCGTGCGGTGAGCGCCCCTGTATCCCGACCGCGAGGAGCCTTCGTGGCACGCGATGTCCCACTGCCGCCCGACGACGAGATGGTGGAGCGTCTTCGCGGCGGGGACGAGGCGGCCTTCGCGCTCGTCCTGGACCGCTGGTCACCGTCGATGCTGCGCCTGGCCAGGTCGTTCGTGTCCACGAACGCGACGGCCGAGGAAGTGGTGCAGGAAGCCTGGCTCGCCGTCATCCAGGGCCTCGCCCGCTTCGAGGGGCGCGCCTCGCTCAAGACCTGGGTGTTCCGCATCCTGGTGAACACCGCCAAGACCCGGGGCGCCAAGGAGAGCCGCACCCTGCCGTTCAGCAGCCTGCTCCCCGAGGACGAGGGGCCCACCGTCGACCCGTCACGGTTCCGGTCCTCCGATCCCCACCCCGGCCACTGGAACCCGGGGCAGCGACCGCAGCCCTGGATGCTGCCGGAGGACGCCGCGCTGAACACCGAGGTCCGCGCCGTCCTCGCCGAAGCCCTGTCCGCGCTGCCCGACCGTCACCGGATCGTGGTGACGCTGCGTGACATCGAGGGCCACGGCTCCGACGAGGTCTGCGACATGCTGAACATCTCCCCCGGCAACCAGCGCGTGATCCTGCACCGGGCCCGAGCCGCGGTGCGCACGAGGCTCGAAAGCTACTTCAGCGCCGCCGCCGCGCAGCACCAGGACGCGCCATGACCTGCTCCGAGCTCGTCGAGCTCGTCACCGGGTACCTCGACGGCGCGTTGGACGAGAGGTCCGAGACGCTCCTCGTCGTCCACCTGGATGGGTGCCCGTCCTGCCGGGCCCTGCTGGAACAGCATCGGCAGATCATCCGGCTCCTCGAGCCGACGGCCCTGCCCACCCCCCTGCCGACAGCCCTGCCGCCGGCGCGCAGGACGATCCTGCTGGCCGCGTTCCGCGACTCGTCTCGCTGAGGCGGAGCCGCTACCCGCGCCGGAATCCACGGAAGGCGGTCAGCAGTTGGTCCTTCGCCTGCTCCGACAGGCTGTCGGCGGGGAGCACGCCGAGGGTGTGGATGGTCTGCCGGAACTGCTCCAGATACGCCTCGCATCCGTCACAGGCGGCGAGGTGCTCGACGAAGCGCGCTTCGTCGGCCTCGGGCAGGGCGCCGTCGAGGAAGTCCGTGACCAACTCGACGAACTCGTCGCAGTCCACGCGTTCCCATCCCTTCACGCCGCACGCCCGTGCCACGAGGGTACCGGTGTCCGCCAGCGGCAGCGCTCGCCCAGCGTGGGCACCGCGACATGACGAAGGCCCGGACGCAGAGGCGTCCGGGCCTTCGTCTGCCCTGGCGGGCGGGTGCGGAGAATACGGGATTCGAACGCGTGAGGGGTTGCCCCCAGCACGCTTCCAGAACTGGGACCATGATCCGGTAGTGGCAACCTGTACGCCCTGGTCGCGTCGACGACGTCGCTCGGCAGCCTCCCTATCGTTGAACCACATGACTGCGGCGCACGGTGAGGCGGGCGGAGCATGACAGGCGCGGACATCGACTATGCGGCCGTGTTTCAGGCACTGCCTGGCATGGTGGCGCTGCTGACCCCTGAGCTGATGTACGCGGACGCGAACGAGGAGTTCGTGCGTATGTCCGGCCGTACACGTGAGCAGCTGGTGGGCAAGTACCTCTTCGACGTCTTCCCCGACAACCCGAACGACTCGACGGCGACAGGTGCGCGGAATCTGCGCGCGTCGCTCCTGCGGGTGCTGGAAACCGGGGAGCGTGACGCCATGGCGCTGCAGCGTTACGACGTCGAGTCCCTGGAGCGGCCGGGTACGTGGACGGAGCGGTACTGGAGCCCGGTGAACGCTGCCGTGCTCGGGCCCGACGGCCGTGCGGCCCTGCTCGTGCACCGGGTGGAGGAGGTGACCGAGCTCATCAAAGCCCGCGGTGGCACGGACGGCGGCCGGGCACGGGTGCTGGAGGCCGAGCTCTACACGCGGGCCCGCGAGCTGCAGGAGATCAACGAACGGCTGCGGCAGGCCCACGCCCGGGAACGCGAAGTGGCTCTCGCCCTGCAGGAGGCCATGCTGCCTGCCCCGAGACCGGTGGGCCACCACCGGGCTGCCGTGCGCTACCGGCCCGCCGTAGGCGCGCTGAACGTGTGCGGTGACTGGTACGACCTGGTCGACCTGCCCGGCGACTGCATCGGGGTCGCCGTCGGCGACGTCGTCGGTCACGGCCTCAGCGCTGCCTGTGTCATGGGTCTGCTCCGCAGTGCGTTGAGCGCGGCCTCACTCGTCGCCAGCGGCCCCGCCCAGGCGCTGGAGGTTCTCGGCCTGTACGCCCGCTCGGTCGATGGCGCCGAGAGCGCCACGGCTGTGGAGACCCACATCGACTGGGACACGCACACGATCAAGTACAGCAGCGCAGGCCATCCCCCGCCGGGCCTGCTGCACACCGACGGCACCGTCGAGTTGCTGGACCAGGCCACCGACCCGCCACTCGGTGCCCGCCCGGAACCCGTCCCCCGTCCGGAGGCAGCCATCGCATTCAGCGAAGGCGACACGCTCGTGCTCTATACCGACGGGCTGGTCGAACGCCGCCGTGAGGACATCGATACCAGCCTCGCCCGCCTCGCCAACTCCCTCAGGTGCCACCGCGGGCTCGCCCCAGAACCCCTCGCCGACGCACTCCTGCACGACCTCCTGCCGGTAGGCGGCGCCACCGACGACACCGCCCTGGTCATCGTTCGGCTCTGATCACGCCGAGCCGGCAGCTGTCCGGGGAGATGGAGGCTCTCGGGCGATGCCCGGCGCCGGGCACCCAGTGCTGTGTGAATGCGATGGTGGCGGTGTCGCTCAGGCGGTCGGGCGGGTCTCGAAGCCCACGAGCCCTTCGGGTTCCTCCTCGTGGACGCGGACCCGGTCCACCACGGGCACTGCGTGCGCGAAACCGGCAGGCAACAGCCGGCTCCGCTGCGGGCCGACACGTTGGTCGAAGCGGAGCTCCGGCATGAGGGAACGACGAAGGCCCGGACTGGTGAACAGTCCGGGCCTTCGTCTGCCCTGGCGGGCGGGTGCGGAGGATACGAGATTCGAACTCGTGAGGGGTTGCCCCCAACACGCTTTCCAAGCGTGCGCCCTAGGCCTCTAGGCGAATCCTCCGTGGGAGAGCTTAGCCCATGTTCAGGGGTGCTCGCGAACCGCTATGTCGCAGGTAGGGGGTGCGGGTGGCCTGCGGATCGGAGAGTGGGGGAGTGGGACGGAGTGGGGGTCGGGATCCGGTACTCTGGTGCCAGCCCCTCGTGTGGCGTTATCTCTCTGAACCCCCCCAGGGCCGGAAGGCAGCAAGGGTAGGAGGGCTCTGGCGGGTGCACGAGGGGTCCTTGCGTTCCCGGGGGAAGCCTGGGGATGAGGGACGACGCGTTTGTCCGTGCGTCCCGATATCGTCGGTGGCGTGTCCCTAGCCCTGTACCGCCGCTATCGCCCCGAGACTTTCGCCGAGGTCATCGGGCAGGAGCACGTGACCGCTCCGCTCCAGCAGGCCCTGCGCAACAACAGGGTCAACCACGCGTACCTGTTCAGCGGCCCGCGCGGCTGCGGGAAGACGACGAGCGCGCGGATCCTGGCGCGCTGCCTCAACTGCGCGCAGGGGCCGACGCCGACGCCGTGCGGGGAGTGCCAGTCCTGCCGGGACCTGGCGACGGGCGGACCCGGGTCGATCGACGTGATCGAGATCGACGCCGCCTCGCACGGTGGTGTGGACGACGCGCGTGAGCTGCGGGAGCGGGCGTTCTTCGCGCCGGTGCACAGCCGGTACAAGATCTTCATCCTGGACGAGGCGCACATGGTGACCTCGGCCGGCTTCAACGCGCTGCTGAAGGTGGTGGAGGAGCCGCCGGAGCACCTCAAGTTCATCTTCGCCACCACCGAGCCGGAGAAGGTGATCGGGACGATCCGGTCCCGGACGCACCACTATCCGTTCCGGCTGGTGCCGCCCGGGACGCTGCGGGACTACCTGACCGAGGTGTGCGGCCGGGAGGGGATCCAGGTCGAGGACTCGGTCTTCCCGCTGGTGGTGCGGGCCGGTGCCGGGTCGGTGCGTGACTCGATGTCGGTGATGGACCAGCTGCTCGCCGGGGCGGCCGAAGGCGGTGTCACCTACAAGATGGCCACCGCGCTGCTCGGTTACACCGACTCCGCGCTGCTGGACGAGGTGGTCGACGCGTTCGCCGCGCAGGACGGGGCGACGGTCTTCCAGCTGATCGACCGGGTGGTCGAGGGCGGGCACGATCCGCGGCGGTTCGTGACGGACCTGCTGGAGCGGCTGCGGGATCTGGTGATCCTGGCCACCGTGCCGGAGGCCGGGGAGAAGGGGCTGATCGACGCCCCGGCCGACCGGGTCGCGGTGATGCAGGCGCAGGCCGACCGGTTCGGGGCGGGGGAGCTGAGCCGGGCCGCCGACATCGTCAACACCGGGCTGACCGAGATGCGGGGCAACGCCGCGCCCCGGCTGCAGTTGGAGCTGATCTGCGCCCGGGTGATGCTGCCCGGCGCGTACTCGGACGAGCTTTCGCTGATGGCGCGGCTGGACAAGCTGGAGCGCCGGGGGGTGCTGCCGGGCGGCGGGGCGGTCCCGGGCCCGACGGCCCCGGCGGTACCCATGGCCCCGACGCCTCCGGTCGCACCGGCGGCGATGCCCGCTCAGCCGCAGGCCGCTCCGGTGGTCCAGCCGGCCCCGGCTCCGGTAGCGCAGCCCGCCCCCCCGACGCCTGCCCCCGTCGGCCCGGCCCCCGGGGCCTGGCCGATCCCGCGCAGCTTCGCCGCCCCCGGCGAGGCCGCGCCGGCGCCCGTGCAGCCGCCGGCTCCGGTGCAGGCGGCGCCGGCCCCCGTGCCCGTCGCGCCGCAACCGACGCCCACGCACCAGGCGGGCTCGTCCGCGCAGCAGCAGCAAGGGGCGGCCCAGGTCCGGCAGATGTGGCCACAGGTGCTGGAGGCGGTGAAGAACCGGCGCCGGTTCACCTGGATCCTGCTCAGCCAGAACGGCCAGGTGGCCGGATTCGACGGCAGCACGCTGCAGGTCTCGTTCATCAACGCCGGCGCCCGGGACAGCTTCGTCAGCAGCAACAGTGACGATGTGCTGCGCCAGGCCCTGGCCGACGCGCTGGGGGTCGACTGGCGGGTGGAGTGCATCGTCGATCCGTCCGGCGGCACCCAGACTCCGCAGCCCGGTGGCGGTGGCGGTGCCGGCGGTTGGGGCGCGGCCCCGCAGCCGCAGGCCCCGCGCCCGGCCGCCCCGGTGGCGACGGCCACGGCGGTCGGCGGCTTCGGTGGCCCGCCGCCCGGGCAGGCCGGGGCCGCTGCGCCGAGTCCGGTCCCGCCGGGCCCGGCTCAGCCGACGCAGGCCGCACCGCCGGCCCCCACGCCGCAGGCTCAGCAATCGCGACAGCCGCAGGCCCACGGCCAGGCCCAAGTCCACGGCCAGGTCCAGGCGCAGGCCCGGCCGCAGGCGGTGGATCCGGAGGACGAGGAGGTCTCGGCCGACGACGTCGCCGTGGCCGGGGTGCCCGAGGAGAGCGTCTCGGGGCAGGAGTTGATCATCCGTGAGCTGGGCGCGACGGTGTTGGAGGAGATCCAGCACGGCGGCTGATCGCTGCCAGGGTCGCCGGGGCCGGCGGGTGCTGCCGAGCGCGTAGGCTCGACTCGAGCTACCTACTCACTTGTACCCAGGCAGGAGTGACCCGTGTTCCCTGGCGGCCAGCCCAACATGCAGCAGCTGCTCAAGCAGGCGCAGAAGATGCAGCAGGACCTCGCCACCGCCCAGCAGGAGCTGGCCGAGACGAAGCTGACCGGTTCGGCGGGCGGCGGCCTGGTCGAGGCGACGGTGACCGGCAGCGGAGAGCTGGTGGCGCTGACCATCGCCCCGGCGGCGGTCGACCCGGACGACACCGAGACGCTGGCCGACCTGGTGCTCGCGGCGGTCCGTGACGCCAACGCCGCCGCGCAGAAGCTGCAGGCGGACCGGATGGGCCCGCTGACCCAGGGCCTGGGCGGCATGGGCGGCGGCATCCCCGGCCTGCCGTTCTGACGTCGGACGTCCATCCAGGGCCGGACACCTGGGGTCCGACCGCGGCGCGGTTGCGACCCGTCGGGCCCGTCGCCGGCCGTGACTTCTCGGAGTCACGCAGGGGAACTGTTCGATCAGAGTCGACTTTCGGGCGTCGGACGCTGTGTCCGGCGCCCGGTTCGTTGGATGATGGCACCGGCGGTACAGCGATACAGCGGTACGGCCGGGTCGTCTGACCAGTGGAAAGGCAGAGCGGTGTACGAGGGCGTGGTTCAGGACCTGATCGACGAACTGGGCAGGCTGCCCGGCGTCGGGCCCAAGAGCGCGCAGCGGATCGCCTTCCACATCCTGCAGTCGGACCCGGTGGACGTGCGCCGGCTGGCCCACGCGCTGCTCGAGGTCAAGGAGAAGGTGCGGTTCTGCGCGGTCTGCGGCAATGTCGCCGAGGCCGAGCGGTGTCGCGTCTGCCTGGACCCGCGCCGCGACCTCACGGTGATCTGCGTGGTCGAGGAGTCCAAGGACGTGGTGGCGATCGAGCGCACCCGCGAGTTCCGTGGGCGCTACCACGTGCTGGGCGGCGCGATCAGCCCGATCGAGGGTGTCGGCCCGGACGATCTGCGGATCCGGGAGCTGCTGGCCCGGCTGGCCGACGGCAGCGTCGGCGAGCTGATCCTGGCCACAGACCCCAACCTGGAGGGGGAGGCGACCGCCACCTACCTGGCCCGGCTCTGCAAGCCGATGGGCCTGAAGGTGACTCGGCTGGCGAGCGGGCTGCCCGTCGGCGGGGACTTGGAGTATGCCGACGAGGTCACCCTCGGCCGGGCCTTCGAAGGGAGACGACTGCTCGATGTCTGACAACAGCACGCACCAGGCGGTGCACACGGTCCACATGGCCGAACCCGACGACTTCTCGGTCCAGATCTCGGACTCGATCAAGAGTTTCGTGCTCGCGGTGACCGAGATCGCCAAGGGCGACGAGCCGGGCAGCGCCGTGTCGCTGCTGCTCCTGGAGGTCTCGCAGCTGCTGCTGGCCGGTGGCCGGCTCGGCGCCATCGAGGACGTGCTGCCGGAGGACCGCTTCGAGCCGGACGCCGGTCCGGAGCCGGACGGGGTCGAGCTGCGCGAGCACCTCGCCGAGCTGCTCGCACCGATCGACGTCTACCACGAGGTCTTCGACCCGTACGGGCCGCCGATGATGCCGAACACCTTCCGGATCTCGGACGACCTGGCGGGCGTGGTCAGCGACCTGCGGCACGGGCTGACCCACTACGACGAGGGACGGGTCAGCGAGGCGCTCTGGTGGTGGCAGTTCTCCTACCTGTCGACCTGGGGCTCCACCTGCACCGCCGTGCTGCGGGCGCTGCAGTCGCTGATCGCGCACGTGCGCCTGGACAGCCCGATCGGCGCGGTGCCGGACGGCGCCGACACCGATGACGACGGGCTGACGGACGAGCAACTGGAGCAGCAGGCGGGCGACTTGATGGCGGCCGAGTTGGGGACCTGACGGTCCGACCGACGCGCTCGCCGCGCAGCCGGCACCCCGGCAGCGCGGCGAGCCGGCTACTCGTCGGTCGTCGAACCGCACGAACTCCCCGAAAAGCACCCGGCCCCGCCCTTGCGACCCCCTCCGCGCCCCGCTTCGGAGAATTCGCCGAAAAAATCTTCGCGGCAAATTCCGAGCCCGCGCCGCCCCCTTCCGCGAATTCTTTCGAAACCGTCGCCCCTCGCCCGCAGAGTCGCCGGTCGAGCCGCCTGACCGGCGTTCACCAGGTGAAACGTGAGTATCAACATATGGAATATGGCTGACGGCCGCCCCCTGCTCGGTAGACTGACGGGCGACCGCAGTACCCCCGCAGAGGGGGTCTGGGGGGACCGGACGGCGCCACCCCGCGTCGGGTACCACCCCCCGAAGACGACTTAGTCGAGGAGCGCACGTGGGCCTTGTCGTGCAGAAGTACGGCGGCTCATCCGTTGCGGATGCCGAGGGCATCAAGCGCGTGGCCCGTCGAATCGTCGACACCAAGAAGGCCGGCCATGAGGTCGTCGTCGTGGTGTCCGCGATGGGCGACACGACGGACGAGCTGATCGAACTCGCCGAGCAGGTATCCCCCATTCCGGCCGGTCGCGAGTTCGACATGCTGCTGACCGCCGGCGAGCGGATCTCCATGGCCCTGCTGGCGATGGCGATCAGGGCGCTGGGACATGAGGCCCAGTCCTTCACCGGCAGCCAGGCCGGCGTGATCACCGACCAGGTCCACAACAAGGCGCGCATCATCGACGTCACGCCGGGCCGGATCCGCTCCGCCCTGGACGAGGGCAACATCGCGATCGTGGCCGGTTTCCAGGGCGTCTCCCAGGTGAGCAAGGACATCACTACCCTGGGTCGAGGTGGGTCCGACACGACCGCGGTCGCGCTGGCCGCCGCGCTCAAGGCCCAGATCTGCGAGATCTACACCGATGTGGACGGCGTCTTCACCGCCGACCCGCGGGTGGTGACGAAGGCCCGCAAGATCGACTGGATCGCCTACGAGGACATGCTGGAGCTGGCGTCCTCCGGGTCCAAGGTGCTGCTGGACCGCTGTGTGGAGTACGCGCGGCGCTACAACATCCCGATCCACGTACGATCGTCCTTCTCCGGTTTGCCGGGGACCATCGTCAGCAACACCAACCCGAACAAGCCCGAAGGGGGCGAGATGGAGCAGGCCATCATCTCCGGAGTCGCCCACGACACGTCCGAGGCCAAGGTCACGGTCGTCGGTGTGCCGGACAAGCCGGGTGAGGCGGCCCGGATCTTCCGCGCCATCGCGGACGCCGAGGTCAACATCGACATGGTCGTGCAGAACGTCTCCGCCGCCTCCACCGGGCTGACCGACATCTCCTTCACCCTGCCGAAGACCGAGGGCCAGAAGGCCATCGACGCGCTCGGCCGGGTCAAGGAGGGCATCGGCTACGAGTCGCTCCGCTACGACGACGCGATCGGCAAGATCTCCCTGGTCGGCGCCGGCATGCGGTCCAACCCGGGGGTCACCGCGACCTTCTTCGAGGCGCTCTCCGAGGCCGGCGTCAACATCGAGCTGATCTCCACCTCGGAGATCCGGATCTCGGTGGTCACCCGGGCCGACGACGTCAACGAGGCGGTCCGCGCCGTGCACAGCGCCTTCGGCCTGGACAGCGAGACCGACGAGGCGGTCGTCTACGGCGGGACCGGACGATGACCGGCGGCGGGGAGGAACGCAGCGGTCGGCCCAACCTCGCGGTGGTCGGTGCCACCGGTGCGGTCGGGACCGTGCTGCTCGGCATCCTCTCCGCCCGAGCGGACATCTGGGGCGAGATCCGGCTGATCGCCTCCGCGCGCTCGGCCGGCCGCCGGCTGACCGTGCGCGGTGAGCAGGTGCCGGTGGTCGCGCTCAGCGAGGAGGCCTTCGAGGGCATCGACGTCGCGATGTTCGACGTGCCCGACGAGGTCTCCGCGCAGTGGGCGCCGATCGCGGCGGCCAAGGGCGCCGTGGTGGTCGACAACTCCGGTGCGTTCCGGATGGCCGAGGACGTGCCGCTGGTGGTCCCCGAGGTCAACGCGGCCGCCGCCCGGATCCGCCCGCGCGGGATCATCGCCAACCCCAACTGCACGACGCTCTCGATGATCGTGGCGCTCGGCGCGCTGCACTCGGAGTTCGGCCTGAGCGAGCTGGTGGTCGCCTCCTACCAGGCGGCCTCCGGGGCCGGCCAGGCCGGGATCGACGCGCTGCGCGAGCAGACCGTGAAGGTGGCGGGGACGGCGGCCGGCGAGCAGCCGGGCGACCTGCGGGCGCTGATCGGCGACAGCGGTCCTTTCCAGGTGCCGCTGGTGCTCAACGCGGTGCCGTGGGCGGGTTCGCTGCAGGAGGACGGCTGGTCCTCCGAGGAGCTGAAGGTCCGCAACGAGAGCCGCAAGATCCTCGGGCTGCCGCACCTGCGGGTGGCGGCGACCTGCGTGCGGATCCCGGTGATCACCACGCACTCGCTGGCGGTGCACGCGGTCTTCGAGCGCGAGGTGACGCAGGCGCGGGCGCAGGAGATCCTGGCCCGGGCCCCCGGGGTGGTGCTCTACGACAACCCGGCGGCCGGCGAGTTCCCGACCCCGAACGACGTGGTCGGCACCGACCCCACCTGGGTCGGCCGGGTGCGCCGCTCGATCGACGACCCGACGGCGCTGGACCTGTTCCTCTGCGGCGACAACCTGCGCAAGGGCGCGGCGCTGAACACGGCCCAGATCGGCGAACTGGTGGCCGGTGAGCTGATCGGCTGAGGCCGACTCGACCTTTCGATCGGACCTGAGCTCCCTCCTCGGTGGAGGGAGCTCATCTCTTTGCGGAAGAATGTCCGCCGAACGGGGCAACCCTGAGGGGGGATCGAGTGTCCAACGGTCGTGACAGACCTGGCAGTGATAGTGGCGGCACCGACCGTGCGGATGCCGCGGGGCGCCGTGCGGCAGCCGGTTGAGTCAGCGATGACCACCGCCGCCACCGACACGGTCGGCGCCAGCGTCGACCTGCTCACGACCACCTATCAGGCCCACTACCGCGCGCTGCTGCGGCTCGCCGCGCTGCTGCTGGACGACCGGTCCAGCTGCGAGGACGTGGTGCAGGAGGCCTTCATCCGGGTGCACTCGGCCCGGAAGCGGGTGCGCGAGCCGGAGAAGATCCTCGCCTACCTGCGGCAGACCGTGGTCAACCTGTCGCGCAGCACGCTGCGTCGGCGGTTGCTCGGCATGCGACTGCTGCCCAAGCCCATGCCTGACATGGCCAGTGCAGAAGAGGGAGCCTACGATGCTCTCGAACGTGACCAGCTGAAAGCGGCCTTGCAAGGTTTGCAAAGGCGTCAGCGCGAGGTCCTGGTGCTTCGCTACTACGCCGACATGACGGAGGCCCAGGTGGCCGAGCTGCTCGGAATCTCGGTGGGTGCGGTGAAGGCGTACGGCTCACGCGGATTGGCGGCGCTGCGGGTGCTGATGGGGAGCAGTCATGACTGAGGATCAGTTCGGCCGCCGGAGCCCGGTCGGGCCGACCGGCGGTGCGTCGGCTGCGAACGCGTCGGCTGCGAACGCGTCGGCCGGGAGTGGGTCGGCCGGGAGTGGGTCGGCGGATCGGGAGCCGACCTCGGGTGAGGAGCAGGCGCTGCGCGCGCTGCTGCACCGCGCGGTGGACGGCCTGCAGCCCGATGCCGAAGCGCTGCCCCGGATCCGGCGGGCGATTCCGGCCCGACGGGTCCGGCACCGGCAGGCGTGGACCGGAGCGATGCTGATCGCGATGGTCTCGGCGGCCGCCGTGCCGACCCTGCGCGGTCTGGGCGCCCTGCAGCTCTCGGACGGCTCGGCGGTCACCCCGGGTGCCACCCCCGGTGCCACCTCCGGAGGTTGGCTCAGCGCCACGGCGCGCCCCGGGGGCGCGCGGTCGGTCGTTCCGCTTCCGGTGCCCGACGCGAGCGCCGGCGCGGCGAGCGGCAGCCCCAGCGGCACCGCGAGCGCGCCGGTCGGCGGCAGCCCCAGCGCGTCCGCCCAGGGCGCCACGGCGGGCGCGGCGGCGAGCGGCGTGACCGCGACGGCGGTCGTGCACCCCGCCTGCGGGCGAGGGGACCTCGGCGGCGGCCAGGCGACGGTGAGCGCGCCCGACGCCGCAGGGTGGGTGTACGGCGCGTTCACGGTGGCCAACGTCTCCGGGTACCCCTGCGCGCTGACCGATCCCGGGACGATCAGCGCGGTGATCGGCGGCAGTGGCGGCGGGACGGTGCGGGTGCTCGCGCACACGACCGGTGACCCGGCCACCAACCTGCCGGACCCGGCGAGCGCGACCGGCGAGCTGCTGCTGGGGCCGGGGGCCGGCTACCGGGTGCGGTTCGCCTTCCTGCCGGACGCGCCCTGCCCGGCGAACGGTCCCGCGGCCGGCGGCGGGCAGAGCCCGCCCGCCAGCCCCAGCGCGAGTGCCGCCACGCCGGCGGCGAGCGGGGGCGCGAGCCCCTCGAGCGGCGGCGCCGGCCCGGCCGGTGCCCCGGCCGGGGGCGGTTCGGCGGCGGGCGCCGCACCGGCGGGTGCGGCCGCGGACCGGGTCGCGGCCGGCGGCGACCAGAGCCCGCTGGCCGATGGCGGTCCAGCCTCGGTGGCGGCGACGCTCAGCCCGACACCGACCGCGACCGGCAGTCCCACGACGACCCCCACCCCGGCCGCCGTGCAGCTCGGCTACCGCCCGCTCGGCACCGCCCCGGACGCCGCCGGCACCAGCATCACCGGCGTCTGCGGCGGTGGCACGCTCTACCGCGGCGCCCCGGAGGCCGCCGGGTAGGTCCTGTCCGGTCGATCTTGCCGGGCGCCAAGATCGACCGGACAGGACCTGGGCCGCCCGCGAGCGCCCCTGACACCCCCGAGCGGGGGGCCGTGGTCGGCGGTCCGCAATCGCTGGTTACCGTGATGGATGTGTACCGATTCCTCCTGACCGCGCGCTGGCTCGGCGGCACCGTGCTCGCGATCCTCGCCATCGCGGTCTGCCTCTGGCTGGGCTCCTGGCAGCTGAGCCGTTTCGAGGGCCGGGTCGCCAGCCACCCCGCCGCCGCCCCGACCAGCCCCGGCGGGGCCCCGCAGCCGGCCGGAGCGCTGGACACGGTGCTGGGCGGGCCGACCGCGCAGGTCGGCACCAACAGCCTGGGCCGCGAGGTGGCCGCCGCCGGGCAGTACGACGCCGCCCACCAGCTGCTGGTCCCCGACCGCACCGTGGACGGACGTCAGGGCTACTACGTGCTCACCCCGCTGCGCACCGGCTCGGGCCGGGCGGTGGCGGTGGTGCGCGGCTGGCTCCCCGGCTCGCCGGGTGCCGCGCTGCCCGCCCCGCCGACCGGTGAGGTCACCGTCGTGGGCCGGCTGCAGGCCTCGGAGACCACGGACACCGGCGGCGCGGTCAACGGCGGCCTGCCGGTCGGGCAGCTGGGCATGATCAGCCCGGCCACCCTGGTCAACCTGCTGCCGTACCCGGTGTACGACGGCTGGGTGGCCGCCGACGGCGTGCCGGCCGGCCTGACCGCCGTGCCGACCACCCAGCCCGACGGCGGCAACGGCCTGGACGCGCGCGCCTTCCAGAACCTCGGGTACACGCTGGAGTGGTTCGTCTTCGCCGGGTTCGTCGTCTTCATGTGGTTCCGACTGGCCCGCCGCGAGGCGGAGGCGGTCCAGGACCGGGAGCTCGGGCTGGTCCCGGCCCTGGACTGACCTGCCGTCAGCGGCTCACGGCTTGAGGTGCCGCCGGGCGAAGTCCAGCTCCAGCCGCAGCTGCTTGATCCGCTCCTCCACCACCAGCGAGCCGTGCCCGGCGTCGTAGCGGTACACCTCGTGCGGGACGCCGAGCTGCGCGAGCCGGGCCACGTAGTTCTCGATCTGCTGGATCGGGCAGCGCGGGTCGTTCAGCCCGGCGCTGAGGTAGACCGGCACCCGCACCCGCTCCACGTGACTGAGCGGCGAGGAGGCCCGGTAGCGTTCGGGCACCTCCTCGGGAGTGCCGCCGAAGAGCGTGCGGTCCAGCGACTTGAGCGCCTCCATCTCGTCCGCGTACGCGGTGAAGTAGTCCGCGACCGGGACGGCCGCCAGGCCCAGCGACCAGTCGTCGGGCTGGGTGCCGAGACCGAGCAGGGTCAGGTAGCCGCCCCAGGAGCCGCCGGAGAGCACCAGCCGCTCCGGATCGGCCAGCCCCGAGGCCACCGCCCAGGCCCGCACCGCACCGATGTCCTCCAGCTCGATCAGGCCGACCCGCTCGCGCAGCGCGTCCGTCCAGGCCTGGCCGTAGCCGGTGGAGCCGCGGTAGTTGACCCGGACCACCGCGAAGCCGTGGTCCAGCCAGGCGGCGGGTCCGGCGGCGAACGAGTCGCTGTCGTGGTGGGTCGGGCCGCCGTGCACCTCGAAGAGGGTCGGGTACGGGCCGGGGCCGGCCGGGCGTTGGACCAGCGCGTGCACCCGTCCGCCGGGCCCGTCCACCCAGACGTCCTCCACCGGCACCGAACGCGGCGGTGTGCCGCCGGCCGCCCGCAGCACCACCGAGCCGGCCGTGGAGCGGACCACCGAGGGCTCGGCCGCCGAGGACCAGAGGAACTCGACGGTGCCGTCGGGGCGGGCGGTGGCGCCGGCCACCGTGCCGCGCGGGGTCTGAAGCCGGGTCAGCACGCCGGTCGCCAGGTCGTGGCCGAACAGCTCGCTGCGGGCCTCGAACTCGTGCTCCACCAGCAGCGCCCGCGCGTCCGGGCGCCACTGCGCCGAGACGTCGCCGGGCAGCGGCTGCCCGTCCTCGGTGTGCAGCGCCGGCTCGCTCTCGGCGCCGGTCAGCGGGTCCCAGATCATCGGCTCCCAGCGGCCGCGGCGCTGGTGGGCGACCAGCAGCCGGTTGTCCCCGGCCACCGGGGCGAAGCCCAGGCAGGCCAGCCCGCGCGGCTCCTGGCGACCGGTCACCTCGTCGAGCTCGGCGACCGTCGCGCCGTCGGAGGTCCGAACCACCCGGATCGCGCTGTGCATGGCGTCGCCGTGCTCGGTGTGCTCGATGGCCAGCAGCGCGCAGTCGTGGGAGAGGTCGCCGACCCCGCCGTACTCGGCGTGCCGGTAGATCTCCACCGGCTCGCTCGCGCCGGGGCGCAGCAGGTGCAGGGTGGTGCCGTCCTCGTCGGTGGAGCGGCCGACCACCACGGTGCCGTCCCGGCCCAGCGCCAGGCCCGCGTCGTAGGCCGGGGCCAGGCCGGGCACGGCCTCCTCGTCCGGGCCGCCCGCGAAGGGCTGGCGGCGCCAGACGCCGAACTCGTCGCCGTCGGTGTCGTCGAACCACCAGATCCAGGCGCCGTCGGGGGAGAGTGCCGCGTCGGTGGTGCCGCTGGGACGATCGGTGACCTGCCGGTGGGTGTCGGCCGCCCGGTCCCAGGCGTAGACCTCATAGCTGCCGGCCGCGTTCGAGACGTACAGCGAACGCTCCGGGGCGTCATCCGCCCAGTCGGGAAGTGAGACCCGTGCCGCCCGGAAGCGCTGCTCCCAGGCGGGCACGTCGTTCTTCTCGCTACTCATCCGAGTCACTCTGGCACGGCAGGGCGGGGATCCGGCAGTGGGGTGTCAGTTCCGCGGCAGCAGCCGGGAGAGCGCGGCCACCGCGAGTTCCAGTCCGGCCAGGACCAGCATGCTCAGGCCGAAGGCGTGGGTGTAGCCGTGCTGGAGCGCGCCGTAGAAGAGGTTGCCGAGCAGTGCGACGCCCAGCGCGTTGCCGATCTGCGGGGTGGTGGCCACCACCCCGGCCGCCGAGCCGACCAGCTGCGGCCGGACCGCCCCGAGCACCCCGCCGGTCAGCGGGCCGATCACCAGGCCCATGCCGAGCCCGTCCAGGAACATGCCGGGCGCCAGGCACCAGGCGCTGCCGCTGGTGCCGACCAGCTGCGCGGTCAGCGCGAGCACGCCCAGGCCCGCGGCCATGCCCACGGTGCCCAGCGCGACGGCGTGCCGGCCGAGCCGGGCGGCCACGCGGTGCGCGCTGAGCGAGGTGAGCAGGTAGCCGCCGCCGATCGAGACGAAGAGCAGCCCGGAGCCGAGTGCGTCCAACCCCCTGCCCTGCTGCAGGTAGATCGCGAGCACCAGGAAGAAGGAGGCCTGGCCCAGGTTGAAGGCGAGTTGGGCGAGCACGCCGACGGTGAAGCCGGGCTCGCGCAGCAGCCGGGGGTCGAGCACCGGGTGGGCGGCGATCCGGGACTGGTGCAGGGCGAACAGCGTGAAGAGGACGGCCGAGCCGGCCAGGCAGAGCCAGGTCCACAGCGGCCAGCCCTGCGACGGGCCCTGGATCAGCGGCAGCACCAGGGCGGTCAGCGCGCTGGTGACCAGGGCGCTGCCGGGCAGGTCCAGGCCGGTCCTCCCGGGCGCCCGGGACTCCGGCACACAGCGCTTGACCAGGGCCAGGGTGACCAGGCCGACCGGCACGTTGATCAGGAAGCAGCTGCGCCAGCCGAGGCCGAGGAGGTCGGCCCTGATCAGCAGGCCGCCGATCAGCTGGCCGAGCACCGCGCCGACGCCCATCGAGAGCGCGTACCGGCCGAAGGCCCTGGCCTGCGCGGGGCCGGTGTAGCTGTCCCGCAGGATGGCCAGCACCTGCGGGCCCATCAGCGCGGCGGCCAGACCCTGCACCACCCGGCCCGCGACCAGGGTCCCGGTGCTCGGGGCCAGGCCGCAGGCGGCCGAGGCGAGGGTGAAGAGCAGCAGCCCGAGCGCGAAGACCCGGCGGCGCCCGAACCGGTCCCCGAGCCGGCCGGCTGGCACCAGTGCGGCCGCCAGCGCCAGGCCGAAGCCCGCCACCACCCACTGCACACCGGCCGGGCCGGCGTGCAACTGGCTCTGCAGCGAGGGGATGGCGACGTTGACGACGAAGAAGTCGAGCGAGGTCACGAAGGTCGCGGTGAGCACGACGGGCAGCAGGCCGCGCGGCGGGCGGGGCTGCTCGGTGGCGATCGGGGCGGGGGCAAGGGTGGTGGCCATGGCGGACTGCTCCTTCGGGAAAATCGGGAAAGGGGCGCCGGCGGGGTCCGGCCGCCGGCGCCCCGGGGGTTCAGAGGGAGGGGACCTTGTCGAGGAAGCCGTGCACCGCGCCGATCAGGCCGTCCTCGGTGGCCACCAGCACGTCGAAGCCGACGACCAGCGGCTCGGCGCCCGCCGGGCCGAGGTCCCAGGTGAACCGGGCCAGGTCGTGGTGGGCGTCGACCGCCCCGAGGGTGAAGACCAGGCCGGGGAACTGGGCCTGGACGGCGCCGATCACGGCGTCCACCCCGTCCCGCCCCGCGACCTCGGCCAGCGGGTCGGTGTAGCTCGCGTCGGCGGCCCAGCAGGTGTCGATCAGCTTGCGTCGGGCGGCCGCGTCGGTCTCGTTCCAGGTGGCGATGTACTGCTCGGCCAGCTGCTGAAGGTTCGTCATCTTCCGTTCCCATCCTGTGTTCTGCGGTTTGTTCCGGCAGGTCAAGACGGTAGGCGGGATACGCACGGGCCGAATCGGTCACGCATAGGTAGGGTCGACCCATGCTGTACGGACGGGCGGGGGAGCAGGCCGCGGTCGGCGAGTTGCTGGCAGCGGCGGGCGAGGGACGCAGCGGGGCGCTGGTGCTGCGCGGGGAGCCGGGAATCGGCAAGAGCGCGCTGCTGGAGTACGCGGCCGAGCGGGCGGGCGCCGACTTCGAGGTGCTGCGGGCGACCGGTGTCGAGTACGAGGCCGACCTGCCGTTCGCCGGACTGCACCTGCTGCTCGGCCCCGCCCTGCCGCTGCTCGCGGCCCTGCCGGCGCCGCAACGCCGGGCCCTGGAGGCGGCGTTCGGGCTGGCCGAGGTGAGCGGCCCGGCCGACCGGCTGCTGACCGGCCTGGCCGCCCTGGGGCTGCTGGCCGAGCTGGCCACCGAGCGGCCGCTGCTCTGCCTGGTGGACGACGCGCAGTGGCTGGACCACTCCTCGGCCGGGGCGCTGCTGCTGGCCGCCCGGCGACTGGGGCGCGAGGGCGTGCTGCTGCTCTTCGCGGCTCGGGACGGGGAGGGGGCCTTCGTCGCGCCCGGGCTGCCCGAGCTGCGGTTGGCGCCGCTGGAGCCTTCGGCCGCCGCCGAGTTGCTCGCGGCCCGCGCCGGCGAGGACGGTCGCGGCCGGGTCGGCCTGCGCTACCGGGTGCTGGCCGAGGCCCGCGGCAATCCACTCGCGCTGACCGAGCTGCCCGCCGCGCTGGCCGCAGACCAGCCCTACCAGGGCGGCGAGTTGGCGCTGACCGAGCGGCTCAGGCAGGCCTTCCACGGCCAGGTCGCCCGGCTGCCCGCGCCGACCGGGACGCTGCTCCTGGTGGCCGCCGCCGAGGAGAGCGGCGAACTGGCCACCGTGCTGCGGGCCGCCGAGATGCTCGGCGCGGGGGCCGAGCACCTGGCCGCCGCCGAGCGGGCCGACCTGCTGCGGCGCACCCCGGACGGGCGGTGCGTGCTGCGCCACCCGCTGCTGCGCGCCGCGATCCTGGAGAGCGCGCCGCTGGACCGGAAGCTGGCGGCCCATCAGGCACTGGGCGCCGCGCTGCTGGCGAACGGCGAGGTGGATCGCGGCAGTTGGCACCTGGCGCTGGCCGCCACCGGGCCGGACGCCGAGCTGGCCGAGGCACTGGAGAACACCGCCCGCCGGGCGGTGGCCCGGGGCGGGCACGCGGGTGCGGCCGCCGCCTACGAGCGGGCCGCCCAGCTCGCGCCCGATCGCGAGCGGGTCACCCGCTGCCTGGTGCTGGCCGCCGAATCGGCGCTGGACGCGGCGGAGGCGGAACGGGCCGTCGCCCTCGCCCGGCGCGGTGCCGAGCTGACCGAAGAGCCTTTCACGCTGGCCGTGTTGGACTGGGTGCGGGCCACCGCCGAGTTCTGGCGCGGCGGTTACCCCGAGGCGCACCGGCTGCTGCTGGGCGCGGCGGCGCGGGAGATCGAACCGGCACTGGCCGCCCGGCTGCTGCTACAGGCCTTCCACACCGCCTGGTACCTGGGGGAGGAGCAGGTGGGCGACCTGCTCGACCGGCTGGCGGCGCTCGAGCTGTCGCCGGCGGACTCGACCACCCCGCTGGTCGAGTACCTGATTTCGGCCGCCGGTCCGACGCTCGGCCGGTCGGCGCCGCCGGCTCGCCCGCTGCCAGAAGTCGCCGCGCTGGCCCGGGCGGCCGGCGCGGACAGTCCGCGCGAGCTGGTGCAGCTCTGCGGTGCCTCGCTGATCCCCGGTCGGGACGCGGAAACCCACCTGTTGGCCGAGGAGTTGGTCGCCGAGGCGCGGGCGGCCGGTGCGCTCGGCCTGCTGCCCACGCTGCTCTTCTTCTTCGCCGAGGCCGAGCTCTTCCACGGCCGCCACCGGCAGGCCGAACTCGCGGTGGCCGAGGGGCTGGACCTCGCCCGGGACACCGCGCAACCGCAGTGGATCAGCCAACTCTCGGCGATGGACGCCTACCTGGCGGCGCTGCGCGGTGACGGCGAGCTGCTGGCCCGGCGGGTCGGCGAGGCACTGGCCGACCAGGCCACCGCCTGGGGCGCCCCGGCGGCGGGCACTTCCTGGAGCCGGTGGGCGCTGGCCCTGCACGATCTCGGCGCGGGCCGGGCCGCCGAGGTGGTGGACCGCCTGGAGCCGCACACCGCCGGCCGGTACCGCAGCCACGTCTCGGCCATCCGCACCGTGCCCGACCTGGTGGAGGCGGCCGTCCGGCTGGGCCGCCCCGAGCGGGCCGAGGCGGCCTTCCAGCGGTTCGCGAGCTGGTCGCGGCGGATCGGCGAACCGGACTGGACCCGGGCGCTGGTGCTGCGCTGCCAGGCGCTGCTCGGGCCGGCCGAACTCGCCGAGTCGGGCTACCTGGCAGCCCTGGAGCTGCACGCGGCCACCGACCGGCCGTTCGAACTCGCACGCACCAGCCTGCTGTTCGGCGAGTGGCTGCGCCGGGACCGGCGCAAGAGCGAGGCCCGGACCCGCCTGCGCGCCGCCCTGGAGATCTTCGAGCGGCTGGGCGCCGCGCCGTGGGCCGAGCGGGCCCGCGCCGAGTTGAGTGCGGCCGGGGCGGCCACCCCGGTCGCCGCCCCGGCCGGACCGTTGGCGGGGCTGACCCCGCAGGAGGAGCAGATCGCCCGGCTCGCGGCGAAGGGGCTGTCGAACCGGGAGATCGCCGCCCAGCTCTTCCTCAGCCCCCGCACCGTGGGCCACCACCTCTACAAGGCCTACCCGAAGCTCGGCATCGCCTCCCGGGCGGAGCTGGCCGAGCTGGTCTGATCAGGCGTCAGATCAACTGTGGGCGCGTTACTTCCGGAGCACCTGGCGCTCGAAGGCGGCGAAGCCGGCCTCCTCCTGCCACTGCGCGGCCGCCTTCGGGCTGCCCGCCAGCAGCGCCGCGCAGTCGGCCCCGGGGTGCCGGTTGCCCGGCCGCTCCCCGGCACACTCGGGAGCGAGCCGGAACACGTCCCCGTCCCGCCAGATGCTGGCGCCGGGCAGGAAGCCGTACTCGATCGAGGTGCGGGACAGCCGCTTGAGCGTGCGGTAGTCCAGGCCGTAGGTCTCGGCGGCCCGCCGGTACTCGTGGCTGATGTCGATCCGCTCCACACCCTGGTCGTCGGTGGCGAGGGCGACCGGCACGCCGGCGGCCAGGTAGCGCGGGAACGGGTGGTCGGCGCCCATCACGTTGAGGATCTGGGCGTTGCTGGTCAGCGGTACCTCGACCAGTACGTGGCGCTCCACCATGGTGCGCAGCAGGCCGTCCGGGTCGTCCTCGTGGCCGAGGTCCACGCCGTGCCCGATCCGCTCCGCCTGGCCCTTCTCCACGGCCTGGCGGATGTGGAAGCGCAGGTCCTCGGGCTTGACCAGGCCGGGGGCCAACTCGCCCGCGTGCAGCGTGATGTGTGCCTCGGGGTACTGGCCGTGCAGGTAGTCCAGCATGCCCATCTGCAGCTCGTAGTCGCGCAGCGCGACCGGCCCGTCCTCCGGCTGCACCAGGTTGACGGCGACGAACCGGTTGTCGTGGCGGGCGAGTTCCATGCCGAGCAGCAACTGGGTGAAGACCCGCTCGGGTGCCGTGCCGCGGCTCGCCTGGGAGATGATCCGGATCGGCAGCGCGCAGCCCGGGGTGGCCTGGGGTGTGCCGCAGTGCGAGACATCCCGCTGCTCGGCGAACATCCGGTCCAGGTCGCCGCTCGCCTGGGTGACCAGGTCGGCGATCTGGTGGTCGGCCAGCAGCTTGTCGCGCAGCGCGGGCAGGTCCGGGTCCCAGCCGACCTTGGCCGCGAGCGCGGCCGCGCCGCTCGAGGCCGGCGTGATCATGGTCTCCAGGTAGTACTGGTGCTGCTCCGCCGCCCGGTTGGCGACCTCGGCCAGCAGCCGCCCGGTGTGCGGGTAAGTGGCGGCACCGAACTTGCCGAAGGTGGCGAAGAAGTGGTCGTGACCGGATTCGGCGCCAGGCACGAAGTCCTGCATCGACCAGGCCCGGATCACCTCCTGCCGGAAGGCCGGGTCGGTGCTGGTGTCGGCGGCCGGCCGGGTGCCGGCAGCACAGGGCGGCTGCTGGGCGGTGTCGGTCGAGTCGATGCACAGTCCCTGCTCGACGGCCAGCTGCAGCAGCAACTCGGTGCTCGCCGCGCCGGACAGGTGGTTGTGCAGGTCGCCGCCCTTGGGAAGGTCGCGGAAGAAGGCGTCCAGCGCCTCGGGCCGGTCCTGGATCGAGGCCAGGTAGCGGGAGACCGCCGCGTCGACGGGTGGGTCGGTCGGTCGACCGAAGGCGGCGGTCGGCGCCAGCGGCGAAAGCGCCAGCGCGGCACCGAGGAGCAGCGGGATCCAGGCGCGGCGGCGGTTCGGGTACGTCGTCATGGGCGCATCCTGGACAAGATCACCCGGGTCGGCCGCATGTCGCGTGCCGGCGCACAGGGGCGCGTCGGGGGCGCTCGAACAGTACGAGTGCCCGCTGACGCGCCGTCAGTCGCCTTCGACGTTCACCGTCGGCAGCATCCGGTCCAGCCGGCGCGGCATCCACCAGGCGCGCTCACCCAGCAGCGTCAGCACCGCGGGGACCAGCAGCAGCCGGACCACGGTGGCGTCGACCAGCACGCTGACGGCCAGGCCCAGGCCCAGCATCTTGACCACGATGTTGTCGCTCAGGATGAAGGCCGCGAAGACGCTGACCATGATCAGCGCGGCACAGGTGATCACCCGGGCGGTGATCTCCAGGCCGTGCGCCACGGCGTCGCGGCTGTTCCGGGTCCGGGTCCAGTCCTCGTGCACCCGGGAGAGCAGGAAGACCTCGTAGTCCATGCTCAGGCCGAAGACGATGGCGAACATCATCATCGGCACGTAACTCTCGATCGGTACCTTGCCGTTCACCCCGAGCGCCGGGCCGCCCCAGCCCCACTGGAAGACCGCCACCACCACGCCGTACGAGGCCCCGATCGAGAGCAGGTTGAGCACGGCCGCCTTGACCGCCACCAGCAGGCCGCGGAAGACCACCAGGATGATGATGAACGCCAGGCCCACCACCACCGCGATGATGCCCGGCAGCCGCGCCGCGACCAGCTCCAGGAAGTCCAGCTGGGCCGCGGTGGTGCCGGTCAGGTAGCTCTTGGCGGTCGTTCCGGTGGTGCCCTGCGGCAGCGCGGTGTTCTTGAGGTGGTTGAAGAGGTTGGTGGTCGCGGCCTCCTGCGGCGCGCTGGTGGAGATCGCGGTGGCGATCAGCACCTGCCCGTCCGAGGTCGGCTGCAGCGGGCTGATGCTGGCCGCGTTCGGCACGCCGGTGAGGGAGTGCTGAAGGTTGGTCAGCAGCGTGGCGCGGTCCGCGGCGGGGACCGCGCTCTGGTCGACCACGATGGTCAGCGGCCCGTTGGCGCCGGGACCGAAGCCTTCGGAGATCAGGTCGAAGGCGCGCCGGTCGGTGAAGGTGATCGGATCGGCGCCGTCGTCGATGTGGCCGAGCCGGATCGAGAAGAGCGGGATCGCCAGCACCCCGATCACCACCAGGCCGCCGGCCAGGAACCACCACGGGCGGCGCTCGACCCGGCGGGCGTAGCGGTGCCAGAAGCCGGCGCCCTGCTCGGCGGGGACCGCGCTGACCTCCGCCACCGGGGTGCGCAGGCAGAACCGGTCGATCCGCCGTCCGATCAGCCCGAGCAGCGCGGGGACCAGGGTGATCGCGCCGAGCACCGCGGTGATCACGGTGACCATCGCGGCCACGCCCAGCTTGCCGATGAAGCTCACCCGGGAGACCGAGAGCCCGGCCAGCGCGATCACCACGGTGCAGCCGGAGACCACCACCGCCCGCCCGCTGGTGGCCACCGCCTGTCCGGCGGCACTTGTCGGGTCGACCCCGTCCATCAGCAGTTGGCGGTGTCTGGTGATCAGGAAGAGCGCGTAGTCGATGCCCACGCCCAGCCCGATCATGGTGGCCAGGGTCGGCGAGACGCTCGCGAAGGTGAAGGCGATCGCCAGCAGGCTCAGGCAGCTCAGCCCGACGATCACCGCGAGCAGCGCGCTGAGCAGCGGCAGCCCGGCGGCGATCAGGCTGCCGAAGCCGATCACCAGCACCACCACGGCCACCGCGAAGCCGATCGCCTCGCTGGTCAGGTCCTTGGCGTGCGGCCGGGCCAGCTCGCCGAGCGGCCCGCCGTACTCGACCTGGAGGCCGGCCGCCCGCATCGGCGCCACCGCCGCGTCCACGCCGGTCAGGTAGCCGGTGCCGTAGACCGTGGGGTTGGCCTCGAACCGGACGGTGACGTAGCCGATGGTCTGGTCGGCGGAGAGCGCGCCGGTGGGCGGGGCGCCGGGGGCGGGCAGCGGGTTCACCACGGAGAGCACGTGCGGCAGTTGTTGCAGCGCGGTGACGCTCTGGCCGATCGGTCCGGCCGCGGCGGTGAGCGGGCCGCTCGCGTCGCGCAGCACGATCTGCGAGCCGAAACCGCCGGAGGCCGGGGCGTGCGCGGCGAGCACCTGCTGGCCGGTGTGCGACTGCACTCCGGGCAGCGAGAAGTCGTCCGAGTAGCTGCCGCCGACGGCGTTCTGCAGCCCGTGCAGCCCGCCCAGCGCGACCAGCCAGCCGATGAGCACCACGGCCCAGTGGCGCGCGCACCACTGACCGAGCCGGTGGAGGCCGCCGGGCCTCTGGGTGAGCGTGGACATGGGCCCGACGGTAGGCCCTCCCGGCGCGGGGCCATCCGTGCGACATACGCCCAATCAGGTAGGCGGCCCGCGGCGGGGCCGCCCACCTGGTGGACGGTCAGCGGACCGGCAGCACCTTGGTGTTCTCCTCGCGCACGGCCTGCAGCGCCTGCGGGTTCAGGCCCAGCAGCTTGAGGATGGTCGGGGCGATCTGCTTGGTCTGCACCGGGGCCGCGTCACGCACGTGGTCCGGGGTGCCGGCGCCGGAGACCACCAGCGGCACGTCCAGGTCGTCGGCGTGCGCGCCGCCGTGCTCGGCCACCTTGCCGTGGCCGCCGGTGTAGACCACGCCGTACTGGCCGATCCCGAAGATGTCCGGCACCCGGGCGTCGCCCGGCTCGACGCCGAAGTACCGGGCTGCCGCGGCGCCCGCGTAGACCTTGCTCAGACCGCTCGCGGTGAAGGCCTTCGACGTGCCGTTGATGTCGTTGCCGGTGCCGTTCTGGGCGAGCAGGTAGTTCTTGGCGAACTCGGTGGCCGCGGCCGAGCGGTCGTTCAGCCAGAGCAGCATGCCGTCGTCGTCCACGGCGTGGGCCACCAGGTCGCCGGCGGTCGGGTGCAGCTTCTTCCAGGCGGCGTTCAGCCCGTCCAGCAGCGGGCCGTCGTCGATCCGGGTCAGTGCGCTCGGGTCGGTGGGCGACTGGCCGTGCTTGGCGGAGAGCACGATGGTGGTGGAGTCGGCCAGGTGCTGCTTGCGCAGCTCGGCGGTGAGCGCGCCGATCTGGGCGTCGACGTAGGCCAGGTTCTTCGCCAGCAGCGGGCTGGGCACGTTCTTGGCGGTGTAGCCACCCGTCAGACCCTCGGACGTGGGCAGCTTCTGGGCGGTGGAGACCGACTGGAAGTTCAGGCCGAAGATCGCCGGGGTGCCGGTCCTGGTGGTGCGGCTGTGGTCGTAGCCGTCGATCTCGTTGAGCACGGCCTGAACCTTGTAGCCGTCGTACTGCTCGGTGGCCTGGTTGTCGGTGGTCCAGTCGCCGCCGGCCGGGTAGCCGGGGGCGTCGCTGTTGATCTCGGGCGTGAACAGGTCCTGGATCCCGGTGCCGGACGGGCCGTTGAGGATGTCGTAAGCCGCGTGCTTGTCCGACCAGGCGGTGCGCAGGCCGGCCTGGCTCGCCACCTCGAAGATGGTGTTCACCTGGAGGTAGGAGTGCGGGTAGACCGGCTTGCAGGTGGCCGGGTCGACCGGCAGCTTGCTCGGGTCGATCAGGGTCTGCGGCTGCCCGGTCATCGACAGGATGGAGCCCGGCAGGCCGGCCAGGCCCTGGCCGGCGTCGATCGAGGCCTTGTTCCTGTCCAGGTCCTCGGTCAGGTCCACCTCGACACCGGGCTTGACGCCCTTGCAGTCGGTGGTGCCGGCCGGCAGCAGCTTGGCGTTGTAGGTGTCGTCGTAGTAAACGCCGGTGGTGCCGGGGCCGCCGCCGGTGGCCTGGGCGACCATGCCGGGGAAGGAGTCGGAGGGGGTCGTCGTCTGCGCGTTGGTGTACTCCACGCCGCCGCCGACCAGGCGGGCCAGCGCCGACTGCGGGTGCTGCGCGACGTACCAGCTCAGGTCGGACTGGTGCAGCCCGTCGACCGAGATCAGCAGGACGTGCTTGGCGGCACCGTGCTGCCGTGCGGCGGCCGGGGCGGCGGCCAGCGCCGGGGCGACGGTGCCCAGGGCGAGTGCGCCGGTGGTGCTGAGGACTGCGGCGAGGCGGATGGAGCGTCGGTTCACGGCTTCTCCTGGTGCTCACAGTGCGGGCGGCAAGGGCTCGCGCTATGACTATGGGTCGGCCGTGTACCAGGGGCGGCCGGCGACTGAACGCCTGGCGAAGCCTGCCTGGGCCTTCGGCGGAGGCCCTCGGCGGGGGCCTACGGCGCGGCGGGCAGCGCGATGCCGTCCAGCAGCAGCCGCAGGATGCCCTGCAGCTCCCCGGTCAGCGCCTCGGGCCCGGTGGGGTCGGGCCCGTCCGCCCAGCGGTGGAGCGCGCCGAGGTAGAGGTCGTGCAGCAGGTCGCCGACCTGTTCGGGCGCCGGCCCCGGGCGTAACTCGCCCTGTGCGATACCCGCTCCGACGATCCGGGCGAAGGTCTGCGCGACGTACGGCTGCCGCAGGATCGGGCGCCCCGCCTTGCCCGAGGCCCGCAGCATGGCCACGGTGAGCTCCCGCTGCGCCGAGTCGAGCCCGCCGAGCACGGCCATGCAGCGGGTCAGCTGCGCGAGCGGGCTGCTGCTGCCGCGCCGGCCCTCGGCCAGCAGCACCATCAGGTGGTGGCCCCGCTGCTCGCTCCAGGCGGTGATCAGATCCTCTTTGCGCTGGAAGTAGTTGAAGAAAGTGCCGCGGGCCACATCGGCGCGCTCGACGATGTCCTCGATCGAGGTGTGCTCGTAGCCCTTGGCCATGAAGAGGTCGACGGCGGCGGTGTACAGGCGTTCGCGGACCCGCTGCTTGTTGCGTTCGCGGCGGCCCAGGCTGGGGGCGGCGGGCGGGCGCGGGTCCATGGTGTCTCCGTTCGGCTCGACCCGGTCGGCTGGGGCGGTGGCCTGCACCGACGCGGTTTTCATACCACGGTCTGAATATCAGACCCGGTTCCCCGCGACGCCGAGCCACCGAGCAGTCGAATGAATTAACAGACATAACGTCAAGTCACCTGTCTGACCTGCGTAGTAGACGTGTTTGACCAGAAAAGCTTTGACTGCGGACCAAGTTAGGACTTGCGTTCATCGATTGGCTGCCATCTATGATTGACGTGCGGTCAGATCGCCTTGCAGACAAGGAAGCTGGGCGCCCGAGTGAGGAGAGTCGAGGTGTGCGCCGTGGTGCCAGTGATGGAGCCGGCCGAGCCGCCGCCGCTGAGACCGTGGTCCTATCCCGAGGTGACGCGGCTGCTGCTCACCTTCGACGGCTCGGCCAACCGGCTGCTGGCGAGCCTGGTCGGCAGCCCCGTGCGCGCGGTGGTGGACGGCCAGCAGCCCCTCGTGCCGGCGGTCATCCCGTCGGCGGTGCGCGAGGCGCTCGCGGGTGAGGGCGGGGCTGTCCCGCTGCTGCTGCGCCGTTGCCGGCTGGTCACGCCCCAGGGAGTCACGGTCAGCAGCAGCCGGATCTACCTGCCCGCCCGGCAGGCGGAGTCGCTGCTCCCGTCGCCCGGGGTGCCGCTGCTTCACCATCTCGCCCAGCAGCAGCTCGCGTTGAGCTGTCGCCCGGTCTCCTTCGCGCCCCGGCGCTGGTCCTACGGCGCCGGGCGGCAGTGGAGCGTGGGGCGGGACTACCTGGTCGACTGCCGCGGCGGGACGCGGATCTGGGTCAGCGAGCAGTTCAGCCCCGACTGCATCCCGCCCGCCGCCGCGCCGGGCCTGGGCACGGCGCCCGACCTGACGGCGCCCGACCGGACAGCGCCCGACCTGACGGCACCCGACCGGACACCGCCTGCGGGCGAACGCCCTGATCAGCCCGCCCCCTGATCAGCCCGCCTCGACGCCTTCGACGGTGGCTCGGCCCAGCTCCCGCACCGCCGCCCACGGCCGGCCGTGGTTGCGCTCCAGCGCCGCCCTGGCCCGCTCCGGGGTGCTGCCGCCGACCAGCGCCACCAGCGCCGTCGGCGTCTGCCCGCCGCAGGCGTCGAGCGCCTCCTCGGCCTGGTGTCGCGATACTTGACAGGCCGTCATCAGGTTCCGGACGGCTCGCTCGCGCAGCTTGGTGTTGGCGGCCGAGGCGGTGATCATCAGGTTGGACCAGGTGCGCCCGCTGCGTACCATCAGCGCGGTCGAGAAGGCGTTGAGGGCGAGTTTCTGGGCGGTTCCCGCCTTCATCCGGGTGGAGCCGGTGACCACCTCGGGTCCGGTGTCCAGCAGGACGTGCAGGTCCGCGAAGGCGGCCGCCGGAGCGTGCGGATTGCCGGACAGCAGCGCGGTCGTCGCCCCCACCGCGCGAGCTGCCCGCAGCGCGGCGGTCACGTACGGGGTGCCGCCGCCGGCGGTGATGCCGATCGCCAGGTCGCGCTCGTCCGCGGGCTGCCGCTCCGCCGGGTCGGGCGGCTCGTCCTCGGCGCCCTCCCGGGCGACGGCGGCCGTTCGGTGGCCGCCCGCCAGGTGCGCGACGAAGTGCTCCTCGCCCACCCCGTAGGTCGGCCCCAGCTCCACGGCGTCGCCGAGCGCGAGCCGTCCGCCCGTCCCGGCGCCGAAGTAGTGCACCCGGCCGCCCGCGCGCAGCGTCCGCAGCCCCGCCTCGACCAGCTCGGCCAGCTGCGGCAGCGCGGCCCGCACCGCGCCCGGCACGGTGGCGTCCTGATCGTTGATCAGCTCCAGGATCGCGGTGGTGTCCATCCGATCCAGCTCCAGGCTGGCCGGATTGCGGTGCTCGGTGGGCGGGAGCAGGGCTGACGGGTCGTCGAAGTCCAGGGACACGAGGGCTCCCTCGGGTGAGCGGCAGCGGCCGTCAGCAGTCTGCCACCCGGGGCGCTCCCAGGGCGCTGGACGGGGCACGGCAGGTCGGGAGTCACTCGCCGGTGAACAGGCTGACCGTCCCAATGGCCGTGGGCACCCCGCTGCTCTGCTGCACCAGCGGGTGGTCGACGCCGTCGCCCGGAGCGTCGCAGCGCAGCGACGTCCGGTTGTCGCCGGGCAGCGTGATCCTGGTCCGCCAGATGCCCGGGCGGCTCTGCGTCCAGAGGACTTCGGCGATGCCCGGGGTGTGGTCGAGACTGAGGACCCGGGCACCGCCGCCGCAGGGCGGCGCCAGCAGGATCAGGGCGACGTTGTCGGTGGGGACGCCGACGGCGAGCGCGATGGGTGCGGTGGGCGTGCTCGGCGCGGGCCAGTCGGCCAGCAGCAGCAGTGACTGATCGGTCAGGCCCTGCTCGGCGTTCCGATCGCTGTGCAGCAGCAGGATCCGGCGCCGCCCGTCCGGCTCCCGGCCGGCCACCAGCAGCAGGAACCCGCTGGGTGTCGGCTCCTGGTCGAGCAGCCGCACCTCGTCGTGCGGGCCGCTGTCCTTGCTGTCCCAGAACGCCTGCAGTGCCGCCGAGCTGTCCGGGGCGGTCGCTGTGCCGCTCGCCGCGTTGCCCGCCGGGCTGCTCGCCTGGTCGGAACTCGTGCCGGCTGCCGTGCCGCCGGTCGGGCGGGCTGTCGAGTCGGCCGCCCACCAGGGCGTGTCGGACGCTGCCGTCGCGGTCGGCCGCGCGCCGGGCGGACCGGTCACCGACGGTCCGTCGGCGGCGGGGACGATCACCCGGCTGTCGCGGCTCGGCAGCGAGAGGCCGAGCGAGGCGGCCAGCACCACGGCCGCGCCGGCCGCGACCGCCGCTGCCACGGTGGCCCGGCGCCGGCGCCGGTGCAGCGCGATCCGCTGCCGCACCCGGTACTGGAAGTCCGGCGGCGGCAGTTCGATGGAATCCGCGATGGCGGCCAGTTCCGTCTGCAGCCGTGCCTCGAAGCGCTCGG
Organism: Kitasatospora sp. GAS1066B; assembly: GCF_041262605.1. Taxonomy (NCBI): domain Bacteria; kingdom Bacillati; phylum Actinomycetota; class Actinomycetes; order Kitasatosporales; family Streptomycetaceae; genus Kitasatospora; species Kitasatospora sp. GAS1066B. Next base: position 80,444 of record NZ_JBGCCO010000013.1, on the reverse strand, counting down.
TCGAGGAGTTCATCGGGCCGCTGCCTGGATCGCGCGCCGCGGGGCCTCGGTGGCCTGCGGGGCGGGTGGTTGCCGGTCCATCGCGGCCCGCAGTTGGGCGAGCCCGCGGGAGCTCAGCCGCTTGATGTTGCCCACCGAGCAGCCGAGGGTCTGCGCCGTCTCCTGCTCGGTCAGTCCCACGTAGTGCCGCAGCACCACGGCGGACCGGGTGCGCGGGGCGAGTTCGGCCAGCGCACGGCGCAGCAGGTCGCGGTCGTCCACGGCGCCGGCCGGCTCGCGCTGGCCGGTCTCCGGCAGGTGCAGGGTGAGGATCTCCTGGAGTCGGCGCCGACGCACCGTGCTGATGTGCGTGTTGACGATCGCGGCTCGCACGTAGGCCTCCTCTCTGCCCTGGGAGGTGGCCTGGTCCCAGCGCCGGTAGCAGTTGGCGAGCGTGGTCTGCAGCAGGTCCTCCGCCAGGCCCCGGTCGTTCGTCAGCAGGTGGCACAGGCGCAGCAGGGAGGGCGAGCGGGCCAGCACGAACTCCTCGAATCTGGTCTCCCGCTCGCTGCGCCGCACGAAGGTCCCCCGCTTGTCCCGCGCGGAGCCGTTCGCCACCGCACCATCCAACAACGCGTTGTGCGGCGAGCCGGTTGTATCCGGGGGCTGTGGCGGTGGTCACACCGATCGAGGTCAACCGGGCGGACCGGGGCCGCGTTCTCTAGGACGCAATCAGCCGGTACAGGGGGAGAGTTCATGACCAAGAGCGCCACGGCGACGCTGCGTCCGATGACCGGGGAGCAGCGCGCGCGGTTCGAGCGGGACGGCTACCTGGTGATCCGGGGCGCCCTCGACGAGCACGAAGTCGCCCGGTACGCGGACGCGTTGGACCGGCTGCACGCCGAGGAGCGCGCGGCCGGCCGGGTCGGGCCCGGCGGCTCGATGCACCGGCTCTGCGCGGTGGCCGGACTGCCGCAGGCGGTGCACCTGATCGACCATCCGCGGACCTTCCCGCTGGTCTGGTCGGTGCTCGGCTGGAACGTGCACGTCTACCACTCGCACCTGGACGTGCACCCGCCGATCCGGGTCCCCAAGCCCTACCGCTTCGAGTGGCACCAGGACGGCGGCCGGCAGAACCGCGAGCTGGAGACGGAACCGCGCCCGCGCCTGTCGGTCAAGGTCGCCTTCTGGCTCTCCGACGTCTCCGAGCCGGGCCGCGGCAACTTCAAGGTGGTCCCCGGCAGCCACCTGGCCAATCGGATCGACGGGCCGCCGCGCCGTGACGTCCCGTGGCCCGAGCCGGTCGGCGCCGTCGAGGTCACCGTCGCCGCCGGTGACGCCGTCTTCTTCGACCGTCGGCTCTGGCACACCAGGACCGACAACCACTCGGAGCTGACCCGCAAGGGCATCTTCTTCGCCTACGCGCACCGCTGGCAGCACAGCCGCGACGAGAACACCGAGCTGCTCGCCACCCCGGCGGCCGCCGGTTTCACCCCGGTCCAGCGCCAGCTGCTCGCCGCCCCGCTGGCCGGCCCGGGCCAGTCTCCGGGCGACCACCAGTGGGGCCATCACCCGGACACCACCCCGCTGCACGGCTACCTGGCCTCGCGCGGCCTGCTCGACCCGCACTACCCGCCGCTGCAGCCCTGACCGGCGCCGATGCGGGCCCCGGCGTTCCAGCGGCGGCCCGCCGCTCCCGCGCCGAGAATGGAGGTCCGGACGGGGCGAGGTGAACACGATGCCGGTATGGCACCTGCGGGACTATCGCGAAGCCGACCTCGACCAGGCGATCCAGATCTGGGACCAGAGCCGCCAGGCCGACGGCGAGGTCCCGATCTTCCCGGTCTCCGAGGTGATGGCCGCCGCGGCAGCCGACCAGGCGAGCGTGGTCGCCGCGGTCGGCGACGAGGTGATCGGCATGGTGGTCGCCCAGCCGCGCGGCGACCGCGCCTGGGTGCTGCTGGTGGCCCTCGCCTCGCAGTGGCGCAACCGTGGAGTCGGCAGCGCGCTGCTGGCCGAGGTCGAGCGGCGCCTGCGAGCGGTCGGCGTGCGCCGGATCAGCGTGCTGCTGCCCGAGGGCGCCACCGGGACGAAGGCCCTGGAGAACTCCGGCTACCTGGTCCGCAACGGCCTGGCCTACTACGAGCGGATCGAGCCCCCGGGCGCGGCCGACGCCGACGCGCTCGCGGTGCTGGGCGGCCGGATGCTGCCGGGCGGGCTCTGGGAGGCCATGGCCGGCATGGAGAGTGAGAAGCAGGTCGTCGAACGCCGGGTCGTGCTCCCGCTGGTGGAGCCGGCGGTGGCCGAGCGCTACGGGGTCGCCCCGCCCAAGGCGGTGATCCTCTTCGGCCCGCCCGGCACCGGCAAGACCAGCTTCGCCAAGGCGGTGGCCTCCCGGCTCAGTTGGCCATTCGTGGAGCTCTTCCCGTCCCGCCTGGCGGCGGCCACCGACGGCGGACTGGCCGTCGCCCTGCGGGACGCTTTCGCCGACCTCGCCGGGCTGGACGCGGTGTTGCTCTTCATCGACGAGGTGGAGGAGATCGCCGGGATCCGCTCCGGCAAGGCGGTCGACCCCGGACACGGGGTCACCAACGAGCTGCTCAAGATCATCCCGGGCTTCCGCGAGCACGAGGCCCGTCTACTGGTCTGCGCCACCAACTCGATCCGCTCGCTGGACCCGGCCTTCCTGCGACCGGGCCGCTTCGACTACGTGATCCCGATCGGCCCACCCAACCCGGCCGCCCGCGCGGCCATCTGGGCCCGCTACCTGGGCCCCGCCGCCTCGGTGGACCTGGACCACCTGGTGCGGGCCAGCGAGCTCTTCACCCCCGCCGACATCGAGTTCGCCGCCCGAAAAGGCGCCCAGGCAGCCTTCGAACGCGAACTCACCCACCACCAGGGAACCCCCGCCACCACCGACGACTACCTCACCGCCATCGCCGACACCCGGCCCACCCTCACCCCGCAGGCCATCGCGGAGTTCAACGACGACATCGAGGCGTACAGCCGCTTCTGAGGAGGGGGGGCGGGGGCGAACTCCGGTGCTGGCCGAGCCCTGGCCGGGGGCGCCGGCCAGGTCGCCCGGGTCACCCGTGGTCGGTCTCGCCGCGGTGCTGATGGGGCGTCAGTAGCAGGCGCTCGGGAGTGGGATTCCATGATCCACTCCCCAACTCACTCCCGAGTGACCCTCAGAGGAGCCGGGAAACCAGTCAGGGCCGGTACTCCTTGCGGAGTACCGGCCCTGACTGGTGTTACTGGGTCGGGGTGGCGGGATTTGAACCCACGGCCTCTTCGTCCCGAATTACGGGCAGGGCGGTCGCCGAGGTCATTTGGGCTGTTCAGAAGTGGTGTCAGGTGCACTGAAGGCCACTACCGGACGGCCCGGTTGCTGTACTTTGCTGCTGTACTTCCGGAGCGCGAACCAGGAGTGGGGCGCGATGGACGAACGCATTCTCGCGATGATGGCAGCCGTGAGGTCGGGCGAGGCCGACAGGCTGGTGCATGCCGTGCACGGCATGGTGGATGCCAACCCCGAGGTCTCGGGACGTGAGGTTCTCCTCCAGCTCGAAGCGCTGGCCCAGAAGTCTCAGGAGTGGGCGAACAAGACAGTCGTGGCGAGCGAACCCGATCGGGATACGTGCGCCAAGTGTGGGCAGCCCATCGAGACCGACTCCCGGGACCGGGAGCGCTGGGACCACAGTTCCGATCGGAGCCGAGGCTGTCGAGCGGCAGATTTCACCGCCGAGGACGGCTGGAACGACGAGATCCCGCGCTCATGGGTGGCCAGTCCGCGGAAGCGTCGTTCCTGACCTTTGTTCCTCTGCCTGACGGCACGGCGAGATGGCGAGTCCTCAGAACGGCTGCGACTCCAGGTCCCGGTTGATCCGATTCCAACCGCGCGCGGAGACGGTGTTGGGGTGCTCCTCGCCCAGCTGTCGGATGAACTCGGTGAGCGCCCGAGCCCGCAGTTCGGCGGCCTGGGCGGTGCGGCCAAGCGCCCGTAGGGTGACCGCCAGGTTGGACTGGCAGCTGACCGCGTCCGGGTGGTGGCCATTGAAGCGCTCCGTGAGGCCGCGGTGGGCAGCCAGCTCCAGTTGCTCGGCCCTCGTGTACTCGCCGAGGTCGGCGTACGCGTTGGCTAGGTTGATCTTGGCGTTCAGGTCGTACGGGTGGTCGGGGCCCAGCACGCGCTGCAACGTACCCACCGTCCGCCGGCCGAGCTCGACCGCCTCCTCCACCTCGCCGCTGCCGCGCAGGTAGATCACCAGGTTGTTGGCGCAGGCCAGGGTGAACGGGTGCTCGAAGCCGAACAGCTGCTGGTGGCCGACGTGGACCTGGCGGGCCAGGTCGCGGGCGGCGTTCTTGTCGCCGCCCGCGCTGTAGTCGGCGGCCAGGTCGAGCGCGCAGGCCAGGGTGTCGGGGGCGTTTTCGCCGTAGCGCTCCCGGTAGCGCTCGTAGGTCTCCGTGATGATCCGGCGGGCCTCGGTCTGCCGGCCGGCCTTGCGCAGCGAGACGGCCAGTGACGTGGCGTTGCGCAGGATCTCCGGCGCGTTGATGTCGAGCACCTCGGCGAGGGCCTCCACCACCTCCTGGTGGATCGTCACCGAGGCCTCGTAGTCGCCCGCCGCGCGCAGGTCGCGGGCCAGGTTGGACTTGCTGGAGAGGGTGTACGGGTGCTTCGGGCCGAGCACCAGGGCGCGCCGGTCCAGGGTGTCCTGGTCCAGCTCCTGGGCGGCCAGGGCGTCGCCCGTCAGCCGGTAGTCGATGGCCAGGTTGTTGGCGCAGGACAGGGTCCGCGGGTTGTCCTCGCCGAGTTGCTCGCGGAGCCGCTGCAGCGTTTCCCGGTCCAGCGCCAGCGCTTGGTGGAAGTCGCCGACCGTGCGCAGGTCGGCGGCCAGCGAGCTGGCCGTCCTCAGGGTGTACGGGTGATGCTCGCCGAGCACCCGCTTCTGTCGCTCGAGGGTGTCCTGGTCCAGCTGTTGCGCTAGGGCGTACTGGCCCTGCGTGCGCATCACGTTGGCGAGCTGGAAGCGCAGTAGCAGGATCTGGGGGTCGTCATCGCCGAGCTTGGCGGTCCAGGCCTCCTCCAGTAGGTCGCCGGTGTGGCGGGCCTGCTGGAACTCCCCGCGCCTCCACAGGTAGCGGACCCGGTCGATCATCAGCTCGCGGGTGTCCGGCTCGTCGCAGTTGTGTGCCCGGGAAGGTGACAGGTGCGGCCAGATCTCCTCGAAGGCGGGCCAGTTGGCCGGGTCGTCGGCGTCGCCGGTGACCGGTCGGGCGCCGATCAGGATCCGGTGCACTTCGTGCGCCGCGGTGCTCTTCTCGTCCTCGCTCATGCCGCTGCGGACCACGGCCTGCACCAGGCGGTGCACCTGGACACTGTCGTTTGCCGTGTCGACCCTGGCGAGCCCGTATCGGCTGACCGCACGCAGGACCTTGCCGAGCATGAAGCCCTCGGCCAGTTCCCGGTCGTACGGCTCCAGGGCCAGCCGCATCGACTCGGAGTAGAAGAAGTGCCTGAGCGAGATCGGCTCGGGCCCGAAGAAGGCTAGCAGTTCCAACAGCCGGACGGCAGCTGGTGACTGCTCGCGCAGCCTGGCGATCGAGACGTTCCAGGTCTGACCGACCGGGGCCGGGTAGTCCAGCGGGGGCTCGCCGGCGGCGAGGGCCCTGGGGGCAGCGGCCTTCAGTTGGGTGAGATAGGTGTCCACAGGGATCCCGGTGGTCGCCAGCCAGGCGGCGGCGACCTCGACGGCCAGCGGCAGGTCGCCGACCTCGCGGGCAACCCGGGCCGCGTCCTCCTCGGACAGGCCGGGGACCCGGTTGCATAAATGCTCGATGCTCTCCGATCGGTCGAACACGTCTACCGGCAGCACCTGAGCCAGCCCGGACCAGTTCGGGTTTCGGGAAGTAATCAGGGTGTGTCCGGGGCCGTCGATGAAGAAGCGGCGAACATCGGCGGGGGCATCGGCATTGTCGAAGATCAGCAGCCATCGGGTGGTTGGCACGCCCCGGCGCAGTGCATCCTGGGCTGCTTCCGCCGCCTTCTCGACGTCACCGCCGACGGGGAGGAGTATCCGCTCAGCCAGTTGGGCGAGGGCAGACGTGATCAGCTCGGTCTGTTCGGCATCGATCCACCAGATCAGGTCGTAATACGCCCTGTAGCGGTTCGCATACTCTGCGGCCAGTTGTGTTTTGCCGACCCCGCCAAGCCCCTGCAGGGTCTGGGGCGCCGCGGCCACCAGGGCCGTGGTGCCCTCGGCCAGCGTCGTGTGCAGTTCGGTCAGGACATCGTCGCGGCCGGTGAACGACGGATTCTTCTGGGGTGCGTTTGAGTACTTCGGGCCGATGCCGGCGGATGGTCCTCGCAGCTCGGGGCCGCTGTCGGCGGGCGTCGGTGTGCCTCCGGTAACGGTCTCGGCCGGCGTCAGGACCAAGTCGCCGTTCACGACCATGTCGATGTGCTGCGCAGCCAGTCCGCGGTGGCCCTTGGAATTGATCCAATACTTGGCGGGCGGCTCGTCGGGCAGCGTCACCGCTGAATCGTGGTGTTGTCACCGTTGATGACGGTGCCGATGTGCTGGGCGGCGATACCCCGTTCACCCGAGGCGGTGATCACGACCTGCGGGGTGGGCGGCAACATCGCGGCCACGTCCTCGCGGAGCCGGTCATCCTCACGCAGGGCGCGCTCGATCTGCCGCCGCAGGTCTGCGGCGGCCTCGGGGTTCTCCGGCTCGGCAGCGGCCTCCGCCACGGAAACGGTCAGGGCTGCCTGGTCCGAGCGTTGCCTCCGCTGCCACACGGTCTGAAGGATGCGCTGCCCGAGATTCGCCGTCGCGTCCACGGCAGCATCCTGCGCCCGTGTGAGCACAGCGGCCCCGTACGCGGTGACCGCAGCACTGACATAGGGCCCAGCCTGTTCAACCAACTGCACCAACTCGGCTGACATTCAGTCCCCTCCGGGGTCATGACTCTGCCTCTCAGCGAAATCTAACCCAACGCCGCCAAGGCGGCCAGAGTGCAAGGTCGTTGGGCTACGCTCGGGGCCCCAACGGGCGGCTTGGGAGGCCGTCCGGGGCGCGGACCGAGGAACTGCGTGCGCTGACCTGGAACCATCCGTTCCTCAATGCCTGCCGGACGCCGACCCGCCGGCGCCCCTCGCGCTGTCGCCCCGGTGCGTGGAGGCGCTGTGGGAGCACTGGGTGGACCAGGGCCGGGACCAGCTGGCAGTGGGGGACAAGTGGGAGGAGAACGACCTGGTCTGCCATTCGGACATCGGCAAGGAGCTGGACCCCTCCCACGTCCGCTGGGCCCTCCGGACGGCGATCGGCAGGGCCGAAGGCTGTACAGCAGCGCCTGCTCGGTCATGAGGTCAGGCTCTTGCGGCGGGCGCGCAAGGAGTACGTGGTTCGGCCTTGCCCGGAGCTGCGGCCCCAGCCTCCGGATGTGGCGATGTCCCAGCCACGCTGCTCACGCATCTGGCTGGCGAAGGTCCTGCGAGGACCCCGAAGGTGCTGGCCGATGAGCGGATCGGTCATCTCGACGGGTCGGTTCAGGCGCGGTACTCGCATGTGACGCAGGAGATGCGCGAGGAACTGATGGACGGCCTGACGCGGATCTGGGGGGCCGCTCTCGAAGCTCGCCGGCGGATGTCTCCCCGCTCACCCGTGGCCGTCCTCGACGCCCTACTGACGGGCCGCCAGTAGTAGGCCGCCGGGAGCGGGATTTGCATGATCCACTCCCGAGGCCACTCCCCGGGAGGCTTGAAAACCAGTCAGGGCCGGTGTCCCGCAAGGGACACCGGCCCTGACTGGTGTTACTGGGTCGGGGTGGCGGGATTTGAACCCACGGCCTCTTCGTCCCGAAGCAACTCGGACACTCACCCGACGTGAGGAAGGGGCGCCGATGACCTGCACAGACGGTGCGTGAGTGTCCGTGGTTGTGCGCGGGGGTACGGGGCCGTTGTAGCGCAGTTAGACACTCAACCCCGCATGGCTGCGAGACGCCCTGGCTGCTACTCGTCTGCTGGTGGGGTCCAGTCCATCCCGATCTTCTCCAACGACGTTAGGATCCACTCTCGGCCAGCTGGCCCGGCAACCTTCCAGGTCCAATCCATGGGTCGCCGGTTCTGCCGGTCTCGCCAGTGCCACCACCGACGTGCTCGGAAAGGATCAACCGGCATGTTGTGGCACAGGTCAGCCAACCACGCGATGCACGCAACGAAGTCGTCGTCGGGCCACGTGCTCAACGGCTTGCGCCGTCGCGCCATGGTTCGGATCTCGACCATCGCCCAACCATGCAGGTACGTGCCCGCTGTCCAGCCATCGACCCTGCGCTTGCGGTCCATGCTGTTCTGCCCCTGACTCTGTGATCGCTGCGGAACGGTACCGCCCCCTGTCGGGTTCGAACCGACGACCCCTGCTTTACAAGGATTGGCGCGGGGCACCCAGGCTGACCTTGGCCCTTCCGCCGATGGGCCTTCGCCTGGCTCTGGCCTCTTGATGGCTCTGACTGTCAGTCACATACCGTCCGATCCGGCACGGCTGTGGCACGCACCCCCCTGCCGCCCGCGCCTTCCTGGCCGCGAAGTCTGCCGGCAGCCAGGCCGCCATGGTGCCGTACCTCGCAGCTGTGTAGTCACACGCGTTGGTGGCTCGAACGCTGCTTATAAGCATGACTTTGCAGCACTCAAGATATTGCGCTTGCTGTCAATATGGCCTCCGATGCGAACAGCCGGCGCCACAAATCGGATAAATGATGCAAACCCATCAAATCCTCCAGGTATCGACATGAACCCACGAGATTGGCTCGGGCCGCTAGCCAGCAGCTGACTCATGCATGTAATCTCTGTTGGCTAAATGAAGATTTGCAGGTCTGCGCACCCAGCTTGGGTTCGCCTGACTAGCAAGAGGCCGAGCGATGAACGTTCCACGGGTCCTGGACTCTACATGGCGGCACCATTATCGGGGCCGCTATAACGAGGAGCTTCCGGACGTAATAGGCCTTGATGATCTGCGCCTATTCTGGCCTACGCTGTACAACTCACTCCTTTCTGACCTCCGGGCCGGAAATACTAGGATCGACAACATTGAAATAGTCGATCTCCCCAAGGATAAGATTTCCGTTCGCCCTCTAGTGCGCTTTTCCACGAGGGATCGGATTCTGTACGAGGTGCTCGTTTTTAGGCTGGCCAGGGCCGTGGACTCGCAAATCTTCGATTCCGTCTACAGCTACCGGTGGAGCCGAGGAAGCTTTTCATTCAAGAGTCCGATCGACATGTGGCTCCGGATGCAGCGATCAGCAGCGCGCCATCTCTCAAGAAATCCTGGTCACTATGTGGCCCGCACCGACGTTACATCCTTCTACGACAGCATCCACCTAGAAACATTGATGGATGATCTCGAGGCAGCTTCGGGGGAAAATGGCTGGGTCCGCATGCTCAGCAACTATCTAGACTCATTTCAATCTTTCCATAGCGCATGGGGAATTCCCCAGGGATCGGACGCTTCGGGCATACTTGCGAATCTCTACCTGCTGCCAGTCGACGAGCTACTTCGAAGGCGGGGCATTAAAAGTTTCCGATACTCTGACGACATGTATCTGTTTGGGCCGGACTTCTGGGTTCTCCGCGACGCCATCCTTCAGATAAACGATGTCCTTCGGTCGCGCCGACTGACCATGGCCTCACAAAAGACCATAATTATGGAGCCGGCCGAGGCTAAGGACTTCTTTGAAGATGCAGAGAAAGATGCCATCCAGTATGGAATCCGGGTCGGGAGCCCCGGCACGCCAGCCACGGTCCGAAGCTACTTCGACAAGGTCGTCGGCCAAGAAGAGATATCCGCGCGGGATCTTCGGTTCGCAATAAACAGGCTGAAGCGATTAGGAGATGACTACGCCCTCTCCTGGACCCTGGAGAACTCTCCCTCATTCCCTCATCTCGCGAGGGATTTCTTTCCCTACATAGCGAAGTTCACCGATACGAGAGGAAATGAAGTAAGGCGGAGTCTTGCATCGATGGCGCGAAGCGGGGCCATACGGCCATATCCTTATCTGCAATTCCAGGTAATCCGGATGGCCCTCAAGCATGGCATACGCGACCCCAGCATCCTTGACGCCGCATGGGAGATTCTAGAGGACAAAAATAGGGGAAGCCTGCCGAGAGAGTTTGCCGTGCGCTACATCGCTAGATCGGGAAGCCTTTCTAGTGGAATGCTCATGAAGCACAGGTTCGAAAACGAGCCGACAGAGTCCATGCGAAGAGCTCTAATGGTCGGCATGTACGAGTCTGGATACTTCCCCAAGAGGATATTCAGGCACCTATCCAGCGAAAGCGGTGCTCTCGGAGTTACTGCCGCCTACCTACAAAGCGAACCTGATATACCGATCGTGTGAGGCGAAAATGTCAAGCTCTGGTCAAATAAGCGCTCCCATCGACGCACTTAAAAGACTTGAAATCGATGCCCTATATAGCGCCCAGGCATATTTTGAGGCAGCAAAATCGGCAGACTTCTGGGGAAGGTTCATCGTCTTCTTTCCGGCGATCATTTCGGCCGCATCAGGGATCGCTACTGCAATTTTTTCCATCAAGTTCGGAGGTGCCCTCTCTGCGACCTCCGGAGCAGTTGCTGCAACAGCGTCGTTTATCGGTTCAGGTAAGCTTGCTGCTTCCTACCGAGAGTCGGCTCGGCAGTATACGGCGCTGAGGCATAATGCGCGGCTAGAGGCTTCAATCGGACTCTCCAGAGCAGCAGAAGAGCTGGAACAAGTAGTTCGATCGTTGAATAAAGTGCGAGAATCCATCGTCGCCAAGGACGAACCGGTGCCCAACAGGCTCTTCCGGCGCGCCTCGCGGCGAATTGGTGCCGGTATCACCTCCTATGAGCAGGCAGTCGCTGAGACTCCTCCTGTGCAGTAGCGGGCGCAGTGGGTGGCGGAGTCTCACTGAAAACGCGCAGCGCTGTGCGCGGCGCCTGAAGCTGCAGTAAAGGTCTTTATGCAATCACCCGCGGGCGCCGGCGCAGTCTGCAAGGTAGCGCAGTACCGGTGCAGTTGATTGGCCTGCAACCAGCAGAAATGGCGTGCAATGAGATTGGCTGACGGGGTGTCTCCTCCGCGAATCGGCATAAGGAATGCGCGCTGACCTGGTCTGGCGTCGTCGCTTCGCCGTCTCCGGTGTCGTGTTCTGACCTGGAGGGTTCGCCAGATTAGTGTGCAGGGGCCAGCGAGTCATCTCCCTTCCGTGAGCCGGAGGCGTCATGCGCAGGATCGTCACCGCACCGTGGCTCGCGCGAATGGCGGTGGCCTTGAGCACTCTGTCCGGTTCGCTGCCGGCTGCCTATGTCGTGGCTCCACCCGCTGCGGCGGTCTCGACCGCCTGCCCGTGGGTGGGATCGAGCGCGCCGATCCCTCAGCGCGTCAACGAGGTGATCTCGCGGATGACGCTGAATCAGAAGGTCCAGCTGATGACCGGGGCCGGCGGCTCCAGCTACGTCGGCTTTACGCCGGGGATCGGTTCGTTGTGCATCCCGGCGTTGAGCCTGGAGGACGGTCCGGCCGGCGTGAGCGACTGGATGACGGGGGTCACCCAGTTCCCGGCGCCCGTCAGCGTCGCCGCGACCTGGGACACCACAGCGGAGCAGACCTACGGCCAGGCCATCGGTGAGGAGCAGGCCGCCAAGGGCACGACTGTGGACCTCGGACCGACGATCAACATCGTGCGGGACCCGCGCTGGGGCCGCGCGTTCGAGTCGGTCGGTGAGGACCCGTACCTCAACGGGCAGATGAGCGCAGCTGACATCCGCGGTGTGCAGTCCACCGGGGTGATGGCACAGGTCAAGCACTTCGCTGTGTACAACCAGGAGACGAACCGCAACACGCCCGCCGACGACGCGATCGTCGGCGACCAGGCGCTGCGGGAGATTTACCTACCCGCCTTCCAGACCGCCGTGCAGCAGGGCGCCCCCTCCTCGGTGATGTGCTCCTACAGCCAGATCAATGGGACCTTCGCCTGCGAGAACCCGCTGATCCTGAACTCAGTCCTGCGCCGGCAGTTCGGCTTCACCGGCTTCGTCACCTCCGACTGGCGCGCCACACACTCCACCGTGCCGTCAGTGAACGCGGGCTTGGACCAGGACATGCCGGGTGACAACACCTACTTCGGCAGCGCGCTGCGGCAGGCCGTCACCTCCGGTCAGGTGAGTCAGTCCATGATCGACACGTCCGTCTCACGCATCCTCACCGAGATGTTCGCCTTCGGGCTGTTCGACAAGCCGGCGACAGGATCCGCGACCCAGGTCGCGACCAGTGCCTCGCACCAGGCGACGGCAGAGCGCCTGGCCGAAGAGGGCACGGTACTGCTGAAGAACTCGGACAACGTCCTGCCGCTCGGCGCCTCGGACACGTCCATCGCCGTCATCGGCTCGGATGCCTCGACCAGCGCACAGACCGGCGGTGGCGGGACCGCGGGCGTGAACTCCAGCGGCACAGTCACGCCGCTGCAGGGGATCACCAGTGCCGCGCCCAGCGGTGCGACCGTGAGTTACGACGACGGCTCCTCGCCGAGCTCGGCCGCTGCGCTCGCCGCCAGGTCCAGCGTCGCGGTGGTGTTCGCCAGCACCTGGGAGAGCGAAGGAAGCGACCTGACGAGCATCGATCTGCCCAGCGAGGACAACGCGCTGATCTCTTCGGTGGCCGCGGCGAACCCGGACACGATCGTGGTGCTCAACACCGGCTCCGCGGTCACCCTGCCCTGGCTCTCCTCGGTCAAGGGCGTGCTTGAGGCCTGGTACCCAGGGCAGCAGGACGGCACCGCCATCGCGAACGTTCTGTTCGGCGCCACCAACCCCTCCGGCCACCTGCCGGTGACCTTCCCGACCTCGCTCTCCCAGCTCCCGGCGAGCACGAACGCGCGATGGCCCGGCGTTGACGGGCAGGCTCAGTACTCGGAGGGCGTCGATGTCGGCTACCGCTGGTACGACAGCAAGGGCCTGACGCCCCAGTACCCATTCGGCTACGGCCTTTCCTACACCACGTTCTCCTTCAGCAACCTGCAGATCAGCCGCTTGCCGCGGGGTGGCGAGGCCACGGTGAGCGCGACCGTGACCAATACGGGCACCCGGGCCGGAGCGGAGGTCGCCCAGCTGTATGTCATCGACCCGGCTGCTTCCGGGCAGCCGCCGCGGCAGCTTGAGGGCTTCGTCCGGGTGAACCTGCAGCCTGGCCAGAGCGAGACTGTCACCTTCCCGCTCACCGAGCGAAGCCTTCGTTACTGGGACGTGGACACGAACAACTGGGCTACCAGTACTGGCGATTACGGCATTGCTGTCGGCGACGCCGACTCTTCCGCAGGGCTCAAGCTCACTGGCACGCTCAGCATCTGCGCTGACCAACTCGGGCAGCTCATGACGATCACCGCCCCTGGCCCGCAGGAGGGTTCGGCCGGCACTCCGGTCTCATTGCAGGTCGCCGCAAGCGACTCGACGACCGGACAGAGAGTGGCGTACAGCGCCACCGATCTGCCTGCCGGTCTGTCTCTCTCGTTCTCGGGCCTGATCACCGGCATTCCGACCACGGCCGGGACCAACACGGTGACTGTAACCGCGAAGGACCCGAACGGCGCCCAGGCCGAGACGTCGTTCACCTGGACTGTCGAACCGTCCACTGACGGCCTCGCCGCGACGGCGCTCGTTGGCGGTTCTGATCAACATTTCGGGATGGCTGAGCGTGACCATTGGTCAGTTCGATCTCTGAACAAGCGCGTTGAGTGATCACATACTTGAGGTGCTGCTGCCGCATCTGCTGGCTGTTGCTGTCGAAGACATCCAGGGCCAGTCTCAGGCCCGTTGACCAGCGGGAATAGAGAAGTCCGGCTGGAATATTAGTCCGCCACGCCTGGCAAGGGCGGCCACTTCCAGAGGAAGAAACCGAATACATCTGACATATTTCATACAACATGTCATTTCTGGCAAAGTTTGGTCATTTCGAGTTTATTTGCACGGTATCCATGCGCAAGTCTTGACCGCCTCGATTCCCCCTGAAAGAATTGACGAGGTCGCGGCTGTCAAGTATTCACTCTCAGTGGCGGTCGCGGGTGGAGCTAGCCGGGAGGTCATTTTGGGCACTGCTCGCAAGTTTCGACGGTCGATGGCGAGTGCGCTGACGTTCGGAGTGGCGGCGACTGCGCTGCTGGTCGGGACGACCCCAGCTTCTGCTGCCGGTAATACGGGCACTTGGTGCAACCAGAGCAAGGTTACGAACGACGTCTACCTGTCGACGTGCGTTCATGTGCTTGCGTCGTATTGGGCTTCACCTGACGTAAACATCGTGAACTATGGGCATCATCGGATCGCGGTTACGCTCTGGTATAACAGCGGTGGCTACATGTTTAATATTGCCACCTGTCAGGGCTATCCGACAAACAGCACTTTCAATACGCCTTGTCATGGCGATGCAGGATATGGGAGCAGTGCCTTCCCGAATGGCTATGCGCAAGGTCAGAGCTTCATCGTGATCGACGGGCAGAAGTACGGGACGTTCTACTCGCCTAGCCGGCCGGTCTGGTAGTCAAAGCGCGAGTGCAACGGACAGCGCCCTGGCCTCGATCTTTCGTGACGGTCCGTTGGTCATCCGGCGGGCCGTTTCGGCCGGCTTCCTAATAGGTTTTCCATGTGCCCCACCCACGCCGCAGCCTCGATACACTCACCGTCCCCAGGCCACTGACCAGGGCACATGGAGAACTCTCACTGGAGCACTAGGCTGCTGATCTCTTTTCAGTTTCCCATGCAGGTGGCTACAGTGGCGCCGGGGGGCGTGATCGAGTTGGCCCATCCGTATGTTGACGTACAACCTTGGACCCACGGAGGGACTCAGAGCTATGCAGAACCGATCGAAAGTCCGCGTCGCCGTAGTCGCGGCGGCCGCGCTGGCCGCGCCGCTGGCGCTTGCCTCGGCAGCGCACGCGTCCACCGGTGGCGGGTGCCGCGCCTGGTACTCGTACAGCGGCTTGAATGTGTCCACCAGGCCGTGCATCAGTTCCAGCGGCGCCACGGTCAACGGCAGCGGCTACCTCAGCGGTAGCGGACTGGTGCGTTCGGTCGACTTGCAGCTCGTCCACAACGGGCAGATCGTTGCGGAGATCTCCTCCTTTTGCGACCCGTCCCAGACGCAGTGGGCGATACCCGCAGGGCAGTGCACCGCTTTGGACAACATCTCGTTCGGACAGCAGGCAACCGGAAACACCTACTACGTCGACATGTCCTTCACCCCTGACGGCCTCAACTGGTATGGGCCGACGGAGTCGCCGGCGCTGAACCTGTCCTGACCCGCCCGGCCCGCATGACGAGGCTGCTGAAGTAGCCGTGTGCAGGCCCCGGTTCGGTCACGTCGCCGGGCCGGAGCCTGCGCAGCAGGTTCTGCCGGTCAGCTGGCCGCCCAGCGGCCGGTCGGGTTGAACCAGCCCTCGACCGGGCTCCATACCAGACAGCGCTCACCCATCATCGCGGGCGTTTTACCCTCGGCCTTTAGCTCGCCGAGCAGCTGCGGTAGCCAGAGACCTGACGGTTCTTCAGCCGGAAGTCGCCGTTGACGCGAGCTGTCCAGACCCGGCTGCAGCCCGGGTCGGCCATCGAAGACCGCTCTCTGGCGAGACCGCCGGAGACCTCGGCATGGGGTGTTGGTCCAGGTCCATCCAGCACTCGCCGAAGCCGACCCGGCCGTCCGCGTACTCGATCCGGATGTCTGGCATGCTGTGCGAGCTCCCGTCGTCCTGGAGGATGACGTGCTCACCGGTCAGCTGGGCCATCACCCGGCCGGCCGTGTACTCGAAGTCCCAGCCCATGTGGTCGGCTGCCTTCTTGGCGCGCTGCTCGGCTGTGCGCCGGTCGTCAGGGTAGCCCCGCTGCCACTCGCCGATGAGGGAGACTCTGCCGCCCGCAGCAGGGAGTTCCCACTGGGTTTCCCTGGGCGGTGCTGAGGTGTCTCGCTCGACGTGGTGGGCGGCGAATCAGCCATTCTTGCCCGTCGCGCCACCTCTCTGGGGAGGCAGTAGAAGGTCTCGCTCCGGGTGGCTCTCACCGCTGACGTTGCCCTGGACGCCGAGGTCCTGGCGCGCGGCGTCGTGGAACTCGTTGATGCTGCGGAAGACGGCGCGGTTACGTGAGCGCCACTCGTCCAGGGTGCCGTGGACCTTGCCGCCGGCCTGCCAGTCGACTTCGAGGGCTGCCGCGTTGAGCTGGTGCGCTGCCTCAACGACCTCATCGCCACCGAGCAGCATGATGCGCTCGAATGCGCGCCCGCGCTGCCAGCTGGCCTCCGCCAGCTCCACGCTCAGCTCGTGTTCGCCCTTGGGGCTCGCATGGATGCCCTCCTTGTGCTCGTAGAGCTGCACGGCAAGGAAGATGCACGATCTGATCTTGTCGATGTAGCCCTCGTAGGCGTCGAGCTTCTTCTCGTCCCATCGCGTCAGTAGCTCGTGCTGCTTCCGAGTCCGCTCCATCGCGTGGTTGGTGAGGTGCGTGGTCATCGCACCGACCAGGACAGCTGCGATCGTCACTAACTGTTCGGCGGCCGCCAACTCATCCCCCAGGACATGAAGTTCTCTTGATGTCTTGAGATTCTAGGGGGCAGAGAGGTTCATGGCCCTGTCAACGAGTGTTTTGGCAGGCTGAGTTAGGCCGCACGTCCGGCAGCCGGCGGGTGGCAGGCTGAAACACGGGGGTGGTCCCGATCCCTGGCCTGCTGGCACGCTGACGTTCTGTGACGCTGTGACAGTTGTGACTCCCGCGCCCCGTGTTCCAGCCGCTTGAAGCGGTGGACCGGGTGACTCGTCTGGTCCACAGCCGCATCCGGGAGCTTCTCAGCGCCCGACCGGTACCTCGTAGACCAACTCGCACAGGCCTGCGGGAATGATCAGGTCCGCAGTCTCGACCGCGAGGTCGTCGCTGAAGTAGGTGCGTCGGATGTGCGTGACGAGAGCGCCGCGTTGCACCCCGAGGAGTGTGGCTTCCTCGTCGGTCGCGTGCCGGGGCTCCGGCTGCTCAGTGAGGTGGCTGACCGTGATGCCGATCTCGGCCATGCGGTTGACCACACCGCGGCCGGCGTGCGGGCCGCCCTCGGGGAGTACGACCAGCGT
Organism: Kitasatospora sp. GAS1066B; assembly: GCF_041262605.1. Lineage (NCBI taxonomy): Bacteria > Bacillati > Actinomycetota > Actinomycetes > Kitasatosporales > Streptomycetaceae > Kitasatospora > Kitasatospora sp. GAS1066B. The sequence continues at coordinate 63,334 of NZ_JBGCCO010000013.1, read as the reverse complement.
GCCCCCGGTGATGCGGTAGGGCTCCCAACTGGTCGACAGCTGGACCGGTTTGCCGTCGGCGAAGAACTCGTAGGCCGTGCGCACGCACAGGTCGCCTACTGCGATGCCGAGGCGGGCCGCGATGTCGGCAGGCGCTGGCACCTTGGCGTCGGTGCGGCTCTCCCACGTTCCCCGCCGGCCGAGGCTCGTCATGTCGGCTTGGAAGGGGGAGCCGTCGCGGTCTTCGCGCGCCCGAGAGCGGACGAGTCGCAGTCGCTCTCGCGGTTCGGCGACGAAGGTGCCCGAGCCCGCTCGGCCTTCGAGAGCACCCTGAAGGATCAGGAGTTCCTGAGCGCGCCGGATGACGTTGTCACCGACACCGAACTCCTGAGCGAGCAGCGCGCGCGACGGCAGGCGATCGCCCGGCGACCACTCCCCGCTGGCGATGCGCTCCTGCAGGGCATCCACGATCCGCAGGTACGGAGGTTGCTCACGCATATGGAAAATCTAGTCCACTAGGTCTAGTCTAGTTAACTAGCTTCGCTCTTAGTAGTCGAGGGGCTGCGGAGGGGTGTCCTGTGTCCTCGTGCCATCAAGCACGTGTCGATGACATCGCTGCTGGTCTTTCGGCCCTTGGCCTCGACGCGCACGTGCATGACCACGGCAGTCACGTCTGCTTAGAAACGGAGGTGCCGGACTCGACAACGGCCGAGTCGTGGGGAGCCCTGCTGGCTCTGCTGGAGACAGCCGACCAGTTCGGGCTCGTCAAAAGCGCCAGCCGCGGCCTGATCGTGTGGGCCGCCGTCCGTATGGATGCACCCGCGACGGACGACGCATTCGCCGTCGCGGGGCAGTGCCGTCAGCTGTATGGGAGCTGATCAGCGTGTTCGACATTATCTGTCCTGCCTCAACCTTGACCAGGTATCAGCTCGTAGCGTGTTCGAGCTACCTCCACCCGGCTCTGCCGTGTCACGGCTCCGCCGACGACGAGCGGAAGCGGTGACTGCGTCATGGCCGTCCGCTACACGCACGTAGTTGATGAACTCCGAAGCCGTATCAAGAGCGGCGCTCTACCGGCCGGCGACAGGCTGCCCTCGGAGGGGGAGCTTGCCGCGACCTATCGGGTTGGCTTGCCTACCCTGCGCCGGGCACTGGACGTGCTGCAGGCCGAGGGCCTGATCGAGAAGTTCCATGGGCGGGGGAACTTCGTTCGTCCGCCGATCCGGCCGGTCACGTATGTCAGCGGGTGCGATGCGCAGACCGTGCAGCCAGCTGGCTCAAGCCTTCTGAAGGTCGACGTCAGGGTGACCGAGCTGGAGGCACAAGGCGGGTTGCTTCCCTGGCTGCAGGTGCCCGCCGGCACTCCGCTGGTGGAGCGCGTCTACCTGAGCAAGCAGGCAGGTGTCCCCTGCAGCTTGGCTCGCGTCTACGTGCCGCGTGTCCTAGATGGGGGCGCGACGGAAGTGCCGCAATCACCGTGGGGCGACGACGTTCTGGCGCAGCTATTCGCGCGCGGCGTTCGGCTTGCGGCCACCCGAGAGCGGACCGTCGCGCGGTTTCCGACCGCGGAGGAGGCAGAAGAGCTTCACGTCGTCACCCGGGCCCCGGTGTTGGTGATCGAGCGCACCTCGACCGATAGCGATGGGCGGGTGTTGGTGGGATCGCTCCTGCTCCTTCCCGGTGGCCGCGCGGAGGCGCTGTTCGCGACCGTTGACTGCAGGAACCTGGAGGAAGCCCGGTGACGACGATTCCGAGTGCGACCTTTGCCTGGCTGCCGCGCCGGCCGACGTCCGGGGGCGCCGCCCGCAGCCTGTTGCGGGAGTTTTTGGCGGGCGTGGATGGTGGCGAGCTGTTCGCGGAGGTCGGAATGACGGTGCTGACCGAGTTGGTCAACAACGCCGTGCAGCACGTTCGCGCGCCACGGGACTGCCGAATCTTCGTCCGGTTCGAGATGTCGGCAGGTCTGCTGCGCATTGAGGTCCACGACCCCAGCCGCAAACTCCCGGCTATGCGCAAGGCGAGTCGGGACGACGAGTCCGGTCGTGGACTGTTGCTGGTCGAGCAGCTTTCGCAGGAGTGGGGCGCGAATTTCCGCGAAGGGCCCGTGGGTAAAGTGGTGTGGGCTGCGCTCGCTTCGGCCGCCGGAGGTGCTGGGTGAGCGTCACGCCGGAGACCTTCGGCCCTGTCACGGCCTCTATCGAGGGCATCATGCCCGCGGTCGAGTTCGACCAGCTCCTGGACGCGCTCACGGCGCTGCTCAAGGAGGTTGGGCAGTTGAGGGTCTGGCCACTGCACCGGGACTTCATCGAGCTGGGCCTCGGCCGGCCGGAGGCGGCGGAGTGCATCGCAGGTCATTTGCAGCGCACCGGCTGGTGGGGGCAGGACCTTTACGTCGGTGACATCGGGGAGGCGGAGCGGCATCGGATTGAAATCGTTCCGACGCGTCCGGCAGCACCAGGGTGATCTGGCCCCGCCTGGACCGGCCCAACGCCCGCGTCTGAGGGATTCCGGTCAGGGTGGGGAAGTGCAGTTGATCCGGGCAGGACCCAGCCAGGAGACCAGCCGAGCCACCCCACGCTGAGAGTGCCGTGCACCGTTCGACTGATCGAGCCTGGACACCTCCTTGACGGAGGTGTCCAGGCTCTCTCGCTTCTTACGGCGGGACGTCAGGCCGCTCAAGCTCCGGCCGGGTAGCGCCACGCCAAGCCGGCAAGCGCCTCAGCTCGGCTCTCGATCACGGCCATCCGGGCCTCGCGCTCGATCGCGTCGGTGTGGGCGGCCTGATTGGTCATCTGACCGGGCCACTTCCGGTAGAGCAGGCCCACGTCCGGAGTGAACCACCCGCGACTGACTGCGCTGAGCGCGAGCAGAAGACCGGTGTCTTCCGAGGCCGGCAGCGCCATCCAGGCACCAAGGGCAAGCAGCAGGTCGCGCCGGATGCAGAGTGTTGCAGGGTGCACCTGGGCTCGGTAGCCGTGGGCCTTCCAATGCTCCAGCACGGCGCCGCGCTCGATCGGCCCGGCCGGCGGGTCCTGGTCGAAGCCGACGGTCGAGCCGTCGGGCAACAGGTCCAGGACCCGGGACGTCGTCCATCCGATGGTGGGGTCAGAGCTGAGCGCGGCCAGGTCGCGGGCGAGCGCGCCGGGGGCAAACATGTCGTCAGCGTCCAGCACCTTGACGTATTCGCCCTCTGCACGCGCGAGCGCGATGGTCCGGGCCATTCCCGCGCCCCCCGGTCGGCCCTGGCTGAAGCTCACCCGGGCGTCGTCAGGGACGTATGGCGCGACCTCGTCGCTCTTGCCGTCTTCCTGGATCAGCCAGAGCCAGTCCCAGCCTTCGGGAAGCACCTGCTCGCGCAGCGACTTGTACGCGTCCGGCAGGAACGGGGCGGCCGCCGGGTGGACCGGGGTGACGATGATGATGCGCCGCTGCACGGCCTTCACCACCTTTCCAGTTGAGTGGTGAAGGTCATTTCCGTGCGGTCGCCGGGCAGCGTGACGTCGGCGATGTCCACGACGCGCCCGGCGATGTCGTAAGACGTCTTTCGCAGGACCAGGACGGAGGTGCCGGGGGGCAGTTCCAGCTCTTCGGTCTCCTCGGCCGTTGGCGGCCGTGCCGTTATGCGCTCTACGACACGGTCGATCTCGATGCCGACGGTGTAGAGCTGATTCTGAGTGCCCCCGGGCCAGGGCTCGCGCGTGGCGTCGAGAAGGTCGGGGTTCCCCGCGATCATGTCGCGGACCAGGTACGAATGGGTGAGGTTGAAGGGGGCGGTCTCCGCGCGGTAGCGCGTCCGGAAGATGCGCTCCAGCAGGACTGTTCCTGCCGCGACTCTGAAGGCTTCGGCCCACTCTCCGAACGCCACGACTTCCCGGTACTCGGCCGTGAAGACCAGGTCATCCAGGACCAGGCCGGTGTCGTGCTCGGTCGCGCCGGTCTTCTGACGATCCTGCAGCGGACTCCGTGCGCGGTCCTTCTCCCACTGGTGCCGCTGGTTGGTGCGCTGGACAAGCTTGCGCGCCTGGCGCACGAAGTTGCCGAGGCCGTGCTTCTTCTCGATCAGCCCTTCCGCCTGCAAGAGCGCCAGCGCCTGGCGGGTGGTCGGAAGGCTCCTGCCGTACTGCTCCGCGAGGGCCGTCTCCGCCGGCAGCCGGTCGCCCGGCGCGAGTTCACCTGCACGGATGCGCTGGCGGAGGTCGTCCGCGATGCGCTCATACAGCTTCGCCATGGTCACCACCGTCCTGGTCGGTTAGCGACACCAGCATACGAGTCCTTAAGAGGACTTGACGAGTTGAGGTGACGCGCGCCATAGTTCTAGCAACTCCTTAAGAGGACCTGAGGACAGGATCTCTTTAGGAGTTGTGGCGGCCGGGCGGAACCGGACCCGCCTCCGAATCCCGAGGAGGGGGAGACTCATGCAGATCGCAATCGGTGACGTCGTTCGCGACCGGAGCGACATGGCGCTGGGAACGGTGACCGGTGTCGCCCGCCAGGCCGGCGGCAGTGTCGTGGTCATCCAGGTCTCCGGCGGGGAGCTGCGCCAGGTCAGGCACTACGACCTCGAAGTCGTCGCCCGTGGCCCCGAGCCCAAGACCGTCGCCCGGGGCGTGGTGGCATGCATCGTGCTGGCCGTGTCCTTCGTGGCGGGTGCCCTGGCTGGCGACGCGGAAATGGCTTCGGGCGGCAGCCTTCTGCTGGCCATCCTGGCGGCTTTCGGCTCCTCGACCGCCGTCATGACGGCGGTTCAGATCATTCAGCGGGTGGCCGACCCGCGCCGCATCAGCGTCTGAGTAGCACTCTCACAGCCGGTGGCGGCGGTCGACGGGTCAAGGAAGCTCGCCGCTCCGGCTCTCCATCCCATCCAGGACCAGGAGAGCAGTATGCGCACCTATGTCGGTGACCAAGAAGCCTTAACCGTGGCGGAGTTCGAGGAGCTGACCTCCGGATTCGCGGAAGACGAGCAACTCCCTGATTTCCTGCGGGAGATGCTGTTCGGCCGGTCCGGCGAATCGGGCCTGGAGCGTGCCGTCCGAGTGGACGCCGCTCGCGGAATTCTGGCCGACCTGAGCGCGGACGACCCCGAACTGGTGCTGTACGCCGCGACGTTGCTGGGTGTCATCCCGCTGACCACGCGCTGCGGTGCCCACCGGCCGCTGCGGACGGAGCCGGCCGCATGACCGATCAGACGGTTTACAGCCTGCGGGCTGCCAGGCAGTTGGACGCGGTCACGGTGGAACTCGCCAGGGCGAAGGCTGGGAGAGATCGGGCTGAGGCCGATGCCGCTGCTCAAGCAGTGCTCAGGCGATCCGAGCGGGAGCATCAGGAAGCACTGGCCGAGTTGCGCGCCGTTGCTGAGGCGGAACGTGAGCGGCGCGCAGCCCGGCGGCAGGCCGCACGAGCGCAGCAGTGGGCCCGCCGCCGGCGGGCTCTGGCCGGCCGTGCAGCGCTACTGGCCACGCTTGCCGTGATCATGCTGTTCGTGGTCGTCGCGCTGCCGGCGCAGGTCAGCTTCCTTGCCGAGCGCTGGCCGTTGCCAATGGCGTTGGCGGGCGGGACCGCGCTGGAGTCGCTCACTTGGGTGTTCGCCCTGCAGGGGCGGGCGCGGGACGCGCGAGGCCTGTCCGCCGCGGTCCACCACGCGGGAATCTGGACAGCCGCGATCGTCGCGGCGGCCGTCAACCTCACCCATGGCGCTCAGCTCTGGGGCCCGGCCTTCGCGGTCGTCGCTGCGTGCGGTTCGTTGGCGGCGCCGATCACCTGGCACATGTACCTGCTCTCGCAGCGGGAGGACGCGGCGGACCCGCGCCAGGCACGCCGAGACCGCCGCCGGCAGCGTCGCCACCGCAAGGTGGCCCGCACCGCCCGGTGGCTGGCCACTGCGCTCCCGTCGGAGCTGACGCCGGACGAGTTGTGGACGCTGGCCTGGCGGGCGGTGCACGGTGCCGAGCCGGGGATCACCGCCGACCTGCTCGACAGCTACGCCAAGGTCTCCACGCTGGTGGCGAAGCACTTGCGACCGGGTGACCGAGCCGGCCTGGAACTGCTCACTCGGCCCACGGCCGCAGCGGCCGTGCCGCAGAGGCTCGATGCGCGGGCCAGGGTGGAGGCCGGCTTCGCCGCCGCCCGCCCGGTTGCCGAACTGCTGCAGGCAGAAGTCCGCACGCGGATGTCGCCGCTGGCGGTCCGTACAGGGGCGTACACCCAGGTCACAGGCCGTACGGCTGCACGCTCGGCGCCACTTCGTTCGGACCGTACAACCCCTGTACAGGCCGCAGCAACGGGCGCCGCTGTGGAGGCCAAGCGTCGGGCCGCGCGCGCCGCGATCCGCCGCACTCTCGCCGCCGGCGGCTCTCCCTCCCCGACCGAGATCGGGCGGGTGCACGGCATGTCCCCGGAGTGGGGCGCCAAGCAGATCCGCGCCGTCCGGACGGAACGTCAGTCCAGCCCAGTCGCGCCAGCCGGCGCCTGACTGAGTCGACCTCAGCACTGGAGGTATAGCGCTATGAGCAGTACGACCTTCCTGCACGTGACCGCGCAGACCACGGTCATCAGCGCGCGGCAGAGCGACGGCGAGCCCTTTCTCCGGTTGGAGAGCAAGGGGCACCTCCTCACCCTCTTCGGCCCGAGCGTGACGTTCCAAGGCCCGGCCACCCTCGTTGCCTTTGCCGAGGCGCTGGCCGATGCGGCCAGCGAGTTCCTGGTGCTGGCCCGCGAGCGCGCTGCCGCGTCCTGCTCTCGTGAGGTGCCCACCGCCGCCACGGACAGCACGTCGTCCGCCGACGCCGGTGCAGTGCAGCTCCGCTGAGCCACCGCCAGACCACCCGGGACGCGACCGGCCTGCCAGCACAGAGCGCGTCCCGGGCTCCTTCACCCATCGATGTGAGGAAGGACCTCAGTGAACCACGACGAGGATGACGACTCGCGCGAGCTGTTCGCGCGCCTGGAAGCCGAGTTGAACGCTGACCGTGACGACAACGTGGTCGACATCGACCAGGCGCGGGCTCAACGAGCCCAGCAGAACGCCAGCTCCGTCGCTGGCGGCCAGTACAGCAACCCGGCCGGGGATTCGGTGTACGAGCCGGCGCCCGCCGCACCGGTCGACAAGCCGGCGCCCGCTGGACTGGGCTGGCTCCAGCGCCTCCAGACGGAGAAGCGTCGCCCGGTGATTCCGGCCTGGCTGCAGAGCAAGGCCGAGTTCCAGGAGGCGGCCCGCTGGACGGCCAGCCACTACGCCCACTCGGTGGCGTTCCACGCGGTCCGCCTGCCGGCGTATGCGGGCAAGCTCGTGGCGCGCTCACCCCGTGGTGCGTCCCGCGCCATGCGGGAGTTCCGCCGCTGGACGCGTGACCTCGAAGCGGAGCCGATCCGCGCGTACGCCGTCGCCACGGAGGATGCCGAGCTCTACCTGAAGCTCTCCCGCCAGCGCGACCGGCGAGTTGCCTCGCGAGGCTGGCTCACTGCCCTGTTCGTTCTGTCCGTCGCCGCGTTCGGCCCGTTGCTGGTGCTGACCGCCCCCGGCTGGGCGCTGCTGGTGCTCGTCGTGGCTGCGATGCTCGGCCTGGGTACGGCCGGCGCACCGGCAGATCAGCCGTTGATCTCCCGCGCAGTTGTCGCGGCGAAGGTGCAGCGGCTCACCTCTGAGATGGTCGAGCGGGCGCTGTCCGTGCTGGCCGTCAGCGGCATCACCCAGTACCTCTCCAAAGGCGGCCGGGTGGAGTTCACCGCCCCTATCACCCGCGACGGGCCTGGATGGCGGGCCGACGTCCAGCTGCCGCCTGGGGTCACGGTCGGCGAGGTGATGGACAAGCGGGACAAGCTCGCGTCGGGCCTGCGCCGCCCGCTGGGCTGCGTCTGGCCGGAGCCGATGGCCGGCGAGCACCCCGGCATGATGGCGCTCTGGGTCGGCGACCAGGACATGAACAAGACGAGGCAGCCAGTCTGGCCGCTGCTCAACGGTGGCAGCGTGGACCTGTTCAAGCCCGCGAGCTTCGCCACCGACCAGCGCGGGCGGTGGGTCGAGCTGACCCTGATGTACATCGCGGGCATCATCGGCGCGATCCCCAGGATGGGCAAGACCTTCCTCCTCCGGCTGCTCCTGCTGATCGCAGCCCTGGACCCGCGGGCCGAGCTGCACACCTACGACCTCAAGGGGACCGGTGACCTCGACCCGGTCGGCGAGACGGTCTCGCACCGCCACCGGGCCGGCGAGGACGATGAGGACATCAAGTACGCACTGGACGACATGCGCGAGATCCGTGCCGAGCTGCGCCGCCGAGCGAAGGTGATCCGCTCACTGCCGCGCGACATCTGCCCGGAGTCCAAGGTCACCAGCGAACTGGCCGATAAGAAGTCGCTGGGGCTGCACCCGATCGTCATCGGCGTGGACGAGTGCCAGAAGTGGTTCGAACACCCGAAGTACGGCGGTGAGTTGGAAGAGATCTGCACCGACCTGGTCAAGCGCGGCCCCGCGACCGGAATTGTCCTGCTGCTCGCCACCCAGCGCCCCGACGCCAAGTCGCTGCCTACCGGCATCAGCGCCAACGCCTCTGTCCGCCTCTGCCTCAAGGTCATGGGCCAGTTGGAGAACGACATGGTGCTGGGTACCAGCTCCTACCGGAACGGGATCCGGGCCACCACCTTCGCCTGGGCCGACAAGGGCATCGCGTACTTCGTCGGCGAGGGCGCGGACGCCCGGATCGTGCGGGCCGTGAACGTCGACGCGCCCACGGCCGAGGCCATTGGGACCCGTGCCCGAGCTGTGCGGGAGCGGGCCGGCCTGCTCACTGGCTACGCCGCGGGTAACGACAGCGCGCCGGTGGACGGACCGTCCTACAACCTGCTCGCCGACATCCTCGCCGTGGTACCGGCCTCCGAAGCGAAGGCGTGGTCGGAGACCGTTGTCGCGCGCCTCGCGGAGCTGCGGCCGGAGGTCTACGGCGGTTGGGCGCCCGACCAGTTGGCCGCCGCGCTGAAGCCGCACGGGATCAGCACGGGCCAGGTCTGGGGGACCGCCGAGGACGGCAAGGGCGCCAACCGGCGCGGCATCACCCGCGCACACATCTCCGCCGCAGCTGCGGAGCGTGATCAGAAGCGGGACGCGAGCTGAACTCCGCCGCTGCTAGGTCTAGCACCCGAGCCCGCTAGACCTAGCACCCCCGCTAGCACGCCAGATACGCCCCGAACAGGGATCTATTGCCTAGCGCCTCCCGCTGGGGAGCGCCCAGAAGCACTCAGGAGGACCCGTGTTGAGCACCCTGCTTGCCGCTAGCCCCGTCCTGATCCTCATGACCGTGTGTTACGCGGCGCTCTGCGCCGCCAGCCCGTTCGGCGACTGCCGCAGGTGCCGAGGCTTCGGCTTCCAGCTCAAGTACGACCGCCGAGGACGTCCGTGCCGAGGCAAGCACTGCCGGCGCTGCGACGGCATCGGCAAGCGCATCCGCCTTGGCCGCCACCTCTACAACGTCGCCGTCCGTCTCCGGACCGGCGCCCGCTAACTCGTCCGTAAGAAGGGAATTCCAGCCGTGGCCGTCACCGTCTCCACCGCTCTGATCTTCTTCGCCAGCACCGTGGTCCTGGTCTGGGCCAAGCAAGTCAGCCTGTTCGGCGCCGTCGTGGTCTGGCTCTCGGGCTTCACCGCCGCCGCGACCGTGGTGGCCAGCCCCATCCACGCTCTGCTCACCACGCTCACCACGGCCGGCCACTGAGTCGCAGGCCAGCTCGGCGACAGCGAGCGCCTGACTCACCGGCTATGACGGCCGGTTGATGCAGCGCCAGCTCAACCCGGGGCAGCGGACGACGGGTCAGGAAGCCCGCTGCCCCGGCCTCCATCCCATCCAGGAATAAGAGGTGCTCCAAGCATGCACCAAACCACCCCCTGCCCGCTGCTGCAGGCCGCACTTGGGGCCATTGACCGCGGTTGGCACGTCTTCCCGCTCGTGCCCGGTGAGAAGCGTCCGGCGGTCACGTCGTGGGAGGCGCGCGCCACCACCGACCGCAGGCGAGCCGCTCAGTGGTGGACTGCGGGTCGCTACAACGTCGGTGTCGCTGCGGGCCCTTCTCGGCTTGTGGTCATCGACCTGGACGTACCCAAGCACAGCCAGGACCGTCCGCCGGCCGGAACGCCCACCGGAGTTGCGGACGGCCGGGACGCCCTTGCCCAGCTCGCAGAGCAGGCCGGGCAGCTGTTCCCCGACGAGACCTACACCGTTCGGACCCGCCGCGGACTCCACCTGTACTTCGCGGCTCCTGCGGGAGTGGAACTGCGGAACACCGCTTCAGCCCTGGGCTGGAAGGTCGACACCCGTGCGAGCGGCGGCTACGTGGTCGGCGCCGGCAGCACGGTTGACGGCAGCCACTACGTGGTGCTTCGTGGGGAAGAGCCCGCGCCGTTGCCGGACTGGATCCGCAAGCTCCTCTTGCCGGCGCCCCTGCCGCCGCAGACCCACGTCACCACCAAGCTGACGGCCAACGACCGTCACAACGCCTACCTGCGGGCTGCCGAGAAGGGTGAGCTGGAGCGCGTCGCCAGCGCTCGCCCGGGACAGCGGAACCGGGCCCTGTACCTGGCCGCCGTGGCGCTGGGCCAACTCGTAGCCGGCGGAGAGCTGTCCGCCACCGAGGTGGCCGAGCGGCTCATCGCTGCCGCGCTGGCGAAGGGCCTGGCCGAGCGGGAAGCCCGAGCTACTGTCGCTTCCGGCTTCCGGGCCGGGGCCAGGCGGCCCCGGATGGTCACGCGGAGGACGGCGTGAGCGAGTCCCAGCACATCCCGTCCGCCAGCTCGCCGGATCCGCTCCCGTTGCAGCCGGCACAGCAGCGCATCCGCACCGCCTGGACCGCTGACGAGTTGATGGCGGCTCAGTTTCCCGACCCGAAGTGGGCGGTGCCCGGCATCATCTCGGAGGGCGTCAACCTCCTCGCCGGGCCACCCAAGGTCGGCAAGTCGTGGCTCTCACTGGGTCTGGCGCTCTCGGTCGCGGCTGGTGGCCAGGCACTTGAGCGGGTAGAGGTGGAGGCCGGTCCGGTGCTCTACCTCGCGCTCGAGGACACCGCGCGCCGTCTGCAGACCCGCATCCGCAAGGTCCTTGGCACCGCCCCGGCGCCGTCTACGCTGACGCTCGCCACTTCCTGCCCCGCGCTGCCTCAGGGCGGAAGCGAGGCCATCGCGCAGTGGGTCGAGCGCCACCCGGACGCCCGGATGGTCATCATCGACGTCTTCGCGAAGATGCGCGGACCGTCCATGCCTGGCGCCTCCGCCTACGACGCGGATTACGCAGCTGTCGGGCACGCGAAGCGGATCGCCGATCACTACGGCATCGCGATCGTGCTGGTGCACCACGTCCGCAAGGCCGGATCGGACGACTTCCTCGCCGAGGTCTCCGGCACCAACGGCCTGGCTGGAGCGGCTGACGCGACGCTGGTGCTCAAGCGAGCCCGGGGCCAGGCCGACGGCGTCCTGCACGTCACTGGTCGCGATGTCGACGAGACCGAGTACGCGCTTCGCTTCCAGCCGGAGGCGGGTTCCTGGCAGCTCCTCGAAGGCCCCGCTGCCGACCACACCATCAGCGAGACGCGCGCCACGATCCTGCGCTACGTGCGCGCCAACCCGGAGGCGAAGCCGAAGCAGATTGCCGACGGGACCGGCCTGGAGTCGACCCTGGTCCGGCAGACCTGCTCGCGCATGGCCAACGACGTTCAGCTCGTGCGGCGGGCCGGCGGCTACGTGGTCCCGTGCGAGAAGGGGGGACAGGGATGACCAGTCACAGCCGTCACGGTGTCACAGCAGTCACAGCCAATTCCAACGGCAGGGGTCGCGAGACGCTCAGCGCGCCCGTTCTCTACCGGGTGACGGACGTTATGGAGCTCCTGAACATGAGCCGAACCGTCATCTACGAATTGATCCGCGAGGGCCGTATCCGGACCGTCCACGAGGGCCGCAGCCGGCTGATCCCGGCGTCCGCCATTGCCGACTACGTCGCGCTGCTGGAGCGCGAAGCGAGGGGAAACCGGTGACCACCCGACGCAGCAGGGGAGATGGCGGTCTCCACTGGGACGAGACCCGGCAGCGCTGGATCGCCACCGCCAGCCTGGGTTTCGACCCGAGCGGCAAGCGCATCGTCAAGCGTGGCAGCGGCAAGACCAAGACCGAGGCCAAGAACAAGCTCAAGGAGATCCTCCGCGACCACGAAGACGGCCTCGCCATCGCCCCGACGGGCTACACGGTCGAGAACGCGGTCAATGACTGGCTGACCTACGGCCTGGCCGGACGGGACACGGGCACCCTGGAGACCCTGACCATCCTCAGCCGAACGCACGTGATCCCGTCTCTGGGCGCACGGAAGCTTCGCGACCTGAGCGCGGAGGACGTGGACCGGTGGCTCGCAGCAAAGGCCAAGGTCCTGAGCACCCGCAGCCTGCAAGCCATCCACTCCTGCCTGAACCGGGCCGTCAAGCGCGCCATGGCCCGGGACAAGGTGAAGCGCAACGTGGTGGAGCTGTGTTCGGTCCCCACCGGCCAGCCTGGCCGGCCGTCTAAGGCGCTGACGTTTGCTCAGGCCGAAGCCGTGCTCAAGGCGGCGGAGAAGACCTCGATGTACGCGTACATCCTGGTCTCCCTGCTCACGGGTGCACGGACCGAAGAACTGCGTCCGCTGACCTGGGATCACGTTCTCCTGAAGGGAAAGCCGGGCGTCGATCCGCCAGTACCTCCGCACATGGCCGTGTGGCGGTCGGTGCGGGCCGGCGGGGACACCAAGACCCGGAAGTCCCGCCGAACGCTGGCTTTGCCAGCCAGGTGCGTGGAAGCTCTGTTGGATCACTGGGTGGATCAGGGCTGGGACCGGCTCGCAGCGGGGGACAGGTGGGAGGAGAACAACCTGGTCTTTCACTCCGCCGTTGGTACGGAGCTGGACCCCTCCCACGTCCGCCGCGCTTTCCGGACAGCCATCGCCAAGGCCGACGGCGTGGATGCTGCCGAGTGGACGCCCCGCGAGCTGCGCCACAGCTTCGTGTCGCTGCTCTCCGATCGGGGCGTCCCGCTGGAGGAGATCTCACGGCTCGTCGGGCACTCCAGCACTGCCGTCACCGAGGAGGTCTACCGGAAGCAGATCCGCCCCGTGATCCAGACCGGCGCGGTGGTCATGGATGACCTGTTCGGGCAAGATCCTGAGGCTTAGTCACGCAGTTAGTCACGCACAACGAATCAGGGCCCTATCGGATCTCTCCGATAGGGCCCTGAACTCGTACTACTGGGTCGGGGTGGCGGGATTTGAACCCACGGCCTCTTCGTCCCGAACGAAGCGCGCTACCAAGCTGCGCCACACCCCGGTCCTGCTCTTGTTGCTTCCGTCTCCGGCGCAACGAGTAGAACTCTATCCCATGCAGGTCAGGAGACGAAATCCGGTTATCGGGAGCGCGGGGTCAGGGTCAGCAGGGTGGCCTCGGGGGGGCAGGCGAAGCGGACGGGGGTGTAGCGGTTGGTGCCGCAGCCGGCGGAGACGTGGAGGTGGGCCAGCTTGCCGCCGGCGCGGTGGGTGGAGAGGCCCTTGACCCGCTTGGCGTCGAGGTCGCAGTTGGTGACCAGGGCGCCGTAGAAGGGGACGCAGAGTTGGCCGCCGTGGGTGTGGCCGGCCAGGATCAGCGGGTAGCCGTCGGCGGTGAAGGCGTCCAGGCTGCGCAGGTACGGCGCGTGGACCACGCCGATCGAGAGGTCGGCGTCGGCGGACGGGCCGCCGGCCACCGCGGCGTAGCGGTCGCGGCGGATGTGCGGGTCGTCGATGCCGGTGAACTCGATGTCGAGCCCGGCCAGGCTGAGCCGGCCGCGCGCGTTGGTCAGGTCCAGCCAGCCGGCCGCGTCGAAGCCGTCGCGCAGCTTCTCCCAGGGGTTGTGGACCGCCCCGGTGATGCCGGCCCGGCCGGTGCCGTCGGCGTTGTTGAGGCCGTGGTTCCCGTTGGCCAGTGCCTTGAGGTAGCGGGTGGGGCTCTTGCGGGCCGGGCCGTAGTAGTCGTTCGAGCCGAAGACGTACGCCCCGGGGAACTCCATCAGCGGTCCGAGCGCGTCCAGCGTGGCGGGCACGCCGAGCGGGTCGGAGAGGTTGTCGCCGGTGTTCACCACCAGGTCGGGCCGCAGGCCGGCCAGGCTCCGCAGCCAGCGCTGCTTCTTCCGCTGTCCGGTCACCATGTGGATGTCCGACACGTGCAGTACCCGCAGCGGCTTGGCCCCCGCTGGCAGCACGGGGACCTCGACCCGGCGCAGCCGGAACGAGCGGACCTCGTAGCCGGCCGAGTAGGCGAGCCCGGCGGCTCCGGTGGCGAGGGCGGCGAGTGGGACGGAGTACAGCTTTCGCATCGTTCCATCGTCGCAGACCCGGCCTGCCGGGGAGAACCAGGCCTTCCTCGGTTGCTGACATTCCGTCGGCCGCACAGGTACTGCGTTCGCTCCCGCCGGCCGACGGTCCCGCGGTTATTCACGCGCACGGCGGCGGCTCAGGTGTGAGGATTGGCCCATGACAACGCTCAAGGAGCGGCTGCGGGAGGACCTGACGGCCGCGATCAAGGCTCGGGACGAGCTGCGCTCGTCCACGATTCGGCTGACGCTGACGGCCGTGAACCGCGCCGAGGTGGCCGGCAAGGAGAAGCGCGAGCTCTCCGACGCCGAGGTGGTCCAAGTGGTGCAGGGCGAGGCGAAGAAGCGCCGGGACGCGGCGACCGCCTTCGCGGACGCGGGGCGGCCCGAGGCGGCCGAGCGTGAGCGGGCCGAGGGCGCGCTGCTGGCCGAGTACCTTCCCCAGCAGCTCAGCGATGAGCAACTGGCCGCGGTCGTCGCCGAGGCGGTGGCCGAGAGCGGGGCGAGCGGGCCGCAGGCGATGGGCGCGGTGATGAAGATCGTCCGGCCGAAGGTGGCGGGCCTGGCCGAGGGCGGCCGGGTGGTCGAAGCGGTGAAGGCGGCGCTGGCGAACCGGTAGCCGGCCCGCCCGACCCGGGAACGCCGCACAGCGAAGGGCCCGGGGCCCCTGGACTGATCCAGGGGCCCCGGGCCCTTCACTGTGCTCGCGGTGCGGCTCGGGCGTCAGCGTCAGTGGTGCCCCGGCCGGCCCGGCTTTCCGGTGCCGCCACCGCCGATCATCCCCGGCGGCAGCGAGAAGCCGCCGCCGATGGTGCCGCCCTGGGGCGGCCCCGCGGTGATCGGCGGGACCGGGTTGGTGGTGTCCAGGCCGGCGGTGGTCGGCGGGTTGGCGGGCGGGTTGCCCGGGTTCGGCGGCTGGGCCGGGTTCTGCGCCGGGGTGTCGGTGGATGCCGTCGCGGAGGGCGCGTTCGGGATCAGGTTGAACTGGCTCACCGGAGTACCGGCCACCGCCTGGCTCATCGCCTGCTGCCACATCGGGCCGGGGCCGGTGGCGCCGTAGACGCCGTCGGGGAAGCGGTGGCCGCCGATGACGATGTTGCCGTCCATCGGGACGCTGCCCTCCGGGCCGCCGAGCCAGACCACGCCGACCAGGTCCGGGGTGTAGCCGTCGAACCAGGCCGCCTTCCGCTGGTCCGTGGTACCGGTCTTGCCGGCGATCGGGCGGTTGTCGTCCAGGTTCAGCTGGCCACCGGTGCCCGACTTCTCGGTCACGCCCTTGAGCAGGGTGTTGATGCTGTCGGCGGTGTTCTGCTGTATCACCTGCTGGCAGTTGGCCTGCGGGACCGCCAGTTGCTTGCCGTCGATGCCGGTGACCGACTTGATCGCGATCGGGTCGCAGTGGACGCCGCGCGAGGCGAAGGTGGCGTAGACGCCGGCCATGTCGAGCGGGCTCACCAGCTGGGTGCCCAGGGTCATGGACGGGACCTGCTGCAGCGCGGCGCCGCTGGCCTGGGCCTTTATCCCCAGCTTGTTGGCCATCTGGGTGACCGCGCAGAGGCCGATGCTCTGTTCCAGCGAGACGAAGTAGGTGTTGATGGAGCGGGCCATCGCCTCCGGCATCATGAACGGCCCGGCCTCGCTGGGGCTGTCGTTGCTGACGGTCGCGGGCTTGTTGGTGCTGTTCTTCCAGGTCTGGCCGCAGGTGGACATGTCCGGGTAGGGCATCTGCGGCGGTGACGGGAAGGCGGTGTTCAGCTGTGCGGAGCCGCTGTCGAGTGCCGCGGCCGCCACGATCGCCTTGAAGGTCGAGCCGGGCTGGAAGCCGCTGCCACCGCCCATCGCCGCGTCGACGTTGAGGTTGACCACGGTCTGGTGCTGGCTGGCGTCCAGGCCGAAGGGCCGGGTCTGGGCCATCGCGAGGATCTCACCGGTGCCCGGTTTGACCATGGTCATCGCTGCCGCGACCGAGTCGGTCACCTTGACCTGCGAGGTGACGGCGTTGTTCGCCGCGGCCTGCTTGCCCGCGTCGATGGTGGTGGTGATCTTCAGGCCGCCCTGGGTCCAGAGCTTCTGTCGCGCCGCCGAGGAGGCACCGAAGGCGGGATCGTTCTCCACCACGCGCTGGACGTAGTCGCAGAAGAAGGCCATGCCGTTGCTGGCCGTGATGCAGCCGTTCTGCGGCGCCTGGTAGTTCAGTTCGAGCCCGCTGGCCTTCGCGGCCTGGGCCTGCTGCGCCGTGATGTGCTTGTACTGCAGCATCTTGTCGATCACGGTGTCGCGCCGGGTCTGCGCGGCCTTCGGGTGGGCCAGCGGGTCGTACGCCGACGGGTTCTGCACCATGCCGGCCAGCAGCGCGGCCTGGGCGACGTCGAGGTCCTTGTCCGACTTGCCGAAGTAGCGCTGGGCGGCCGCCTCGATGCCGTACGCCTGGTGGTTGAAGAAGGTGATGTTGAGGTAGTTGGTGAGGATCTGGTCCTTGCTCAGGTCCTTCTCCAACTGGATGGCGTACTTCAGTTCCTTGATCTTGCGGCCCAGGCTCTTCTGGGTCGCCGCCTTGAAGGCGGCCTGGTCGTCGCCGGCCTCCTCGACGAAGACGTTCTTCACGTACTGCTGGGTCAGCGTCGAGGCGCCTTCGGCGGAGTCCCCGGAGGAGGCGTTCTTGCCGATGGCGCGCAGCACGCCCTTGGGGTCGATCGCGCCGTGCTGGAAGAACCGCGCGTCCTCGATGTCGACCTGCGCCTCGCGACTCAGCGGTGACATCTGATCCTGGGTCAGTATCGTCCGGTCCCGGGCGTAGACCTTGGCGATCTGGTTGCCCTGGGAGTCGTAGATGTACGAGGCCTGGGACAAGGTCGGCGTCTTGAAGTCGTCCGGGATGTTGTCGAAGCTCTGGACGCCGTCCTTGGCGCCGAGGCCGATCGCGCCTACGGCGGGCAGCGCAAGGCCCGCCAGCAGGACGCCGGAGAGGATGCTGACGCCCAGGAACTTGATCCCGTGTCCGGCCAACTCCAGGGGAGAGGTGCGCCGTCGGCGGGGGCGCTGGGCTGCTGAGGAGCGCTTCGGTGCCATAGGGAGGACTCTACGTTGCCAAAATTAGGGCACGAGGGCAGGTGTTCGCCTAGGCTTGTCACAAGCTTGCGACAGCTTCGCTCCGTAGGCTTCAAACACTCCTGTGAGTGTTGAGAGTTGCCCGATTTGACGGGTTATGAGGCGGATCGTTCGGCCATTGGTCGGCCCTCGTGGCGCGACCCCCTGGGGGCGCCGTGGCGCTCCGTGACGAAAGTGGCGGCAAAGCGGACGTTCGGGGCGGGGGCAAGCCCCACGACCTGCGATCACTCCAACGAGTGATCTGACCGGCACCCATAGTCCGATCGGGTCATTCGAGATTGGACCCGAAGGGGCTGTTGCGCTCCGCCAATCTTCCGTAACGTCCTCAACTGGCAGCGGTGAATATGCCGTTACCGCCGTGGGGGAGCCTCGATTCGGGAGAGGACGGCGCCGGGATGGGCTGGGTAGATGACTGGAGCGCGCAGGCTGCCTGCCGCACGAGCGATCCGGACGAACTGTTCGTCCAAGGGGCGGCGCAGAATCGGGCCAAAGCGGTGTGCAGCGGGTGTCCGGTGCGCACCGAGTGCCTGGCGGACGCGCTGGACAACCGGGTGGAGTTCGGCGTCTGGGGCGGGATGACCGAGCGGGAGCGCAGGGCACTGCTGCGTCGCCGCCCGACGGTGATCTCCTGGCGCCGGCTGCTGGAGACCGCCCGCACGGAGTACGAGGAGTCGCTCGCCACCGGCGTGATCCTCTCGGACTACGCGCAGGCCGGCTGATCGGGCGACCCCTGTGGTACGGGGTCGCCCGCAGCGCTCACCGGTCCGACCCGCCAGCGAGTTGACGCCCGATCAGGCGTAGACCGTCCAGGTCGTGGACATCCCCGGCCAGCGCCGGTACCTCGACCAGGGGCACATCGGGATAGACCGAGACGAATCGGTCCCTGGTCCGCTGCTCCCGGCCCATCACCTCGACCCGCTCGGCGTGCAGTCGCAGCAGTCCGGCTGCCAGCGCCTCGGCCGCGCCCTGCCGGGCCTCCCGCTCCGCACCGCTGCCGGCGCCCTCTGCGGTGCCGTGCTGTTCGCCGTTCCCCGCTCCGTGGTCCCCGCCGTTCTCCGCGCTGCTCTCCTCCAGCGCCTGAGCCGCCGCCTGCGCCCGCTCCGCCGTGAGCTGCGGCGCGCCGGTCCCGTGCACCCGGTTGAGCACCAGCCCGGCCAGCGGCATCTGATCGGCCGCCAGTCGGTCCACGAAGTACGCGGCCTCGCGCAGCGCGTCCCGCTCCGGCGCGGCGACCACCAGGAAGGCCGTGCCCTGGGCCTTGAGCAGCTGGTAGGTCCCCTCGGCGCGCTCCCGGAACCCGCCGAACATCGAGTCCATCGCGGCCACGAAGGTCTGCAGGTCGGTCAGCAGTTGGGCGCCGAAGATCTTCCCGAGAGTGCCGGTGAGCAGCCCCATTCCGACGTTGAGGAACTTCATCGCGCTGCGCCCACCGACCTTGGCAGGGGTCATCAGCACCCGGATGATCTTCCCGTCCAGGAAGGAGCCGAGCCGGCCGGGCGCGTCCAGGAAGTCCAGCGCCGAGCGCGAGGGCGGGGTGTCGACCACGATCAGGTCCCACTCCCCGGTGGCCTGCAGTTGGCCGAGCTTCTCCATCGCCATGTACTCCTGGGTGCCCGCGAAACCGGCCGAGAGCGACTGGTAGAAGGGGTTCTCCAGGATCGCCCGGGCCCGCTCGGGGTCGGCGTGCGCCAGTACGACCTCGTCGAAGGTCCGCTTCATGTCGAGCATCATGGCGTGCAGCTCGCCGGGGCCGTCCGGACCGGCCGCGCCCTTCACCGGGCGGGGAGTGTTGTCCAGCTCGGTCAGGCCCATCGACTGGGCCAGCCGGCGCGCCGGGTCGATGGTCAGCACCACGGTCCGTCGGCCGCGTTCGGCGGCCCGCAGGCCGATCGCGGCGGCGGTGGTGGTCTTGCCGACGCCGCCGGAGCCGCAGCAGACGATGATCCGGGTGGCCGGGTCGTCGATCAGCCCGTCGATGTCGAGCCCGTTGCCGCCGTTCACGCCGCCGCTCCCGCCGCCCTCGTCGTCACTGCTGCCACGGTCCCTGCTGCCGCCCGCGCCGCCGCCGTTGCTCACGCCGCCCCCTGCCGCTTCAGCTCGCCGGCCAGCCGGTACAGCCCGCCGAGATCCACGCCCCCGCTGAGCAGCGGCAGCTCGTAGGTCGGCAGCAGCAGGGTGCCCAGGTCGGCCCGCTGCTCGTGCTCCAGCGTCACCCGCTCGGAGTGCTCACGGGCCTGCGCCAGCAGCGGGTCGAGCAGCGGCTCCACCGCCGCCCGCCGGGTGGCCGCGCTGCGCGAGCGTCCGCCGAGCCCGGCCTCCACCAGGGCCAGCGCCACCTCCTCGCGGTGGTCGCCGTGCGCCGCCGCCACGGCCGCCGCGTCCAGCACCGGCGGACGCACCATGTTCACCAGCACCCCGCCGACCGGCAGTCCGGCCTCGCGCAGCTCGGTGAAGCCGTCCACGGTCTCCTGCACCGGCATCTCCTCCAGCAGGGTGACCAGGTGCACGGCCGTCTGCGGTGACTTCAGCACCCGCATCACCGCCTGGGCCTGGCTGTGTATCGGACCGAATCTGGCCAGCCCCGCGACCTCGGAGTTGACGTTCAGGAACCGGATCAGCCGGCCGGTGGGCGGCGCGTCCATCACCACCGCGTCGTACACCAGACGCCCGTCCGGCCCCTTGCGCCGGGCCGCCTCGCAGGCCTTTCCGG
Source organism: Kitasatospora sp. GAS1066B (assembly GCF_041262605.1). Classification (NCBI taxonomy): domain Bacteria; kingdom Bacillati; phylum Actinomycetota; class Actinomycetes; order Kitasatosporales; family Streptomycetaceae; genus Kitasatospora; species Kitasatospora sp. GAS1066B. The sequence goes on along the minus strand of NZ_JBGCCO010000013.1, from coordinate 43,196 downwards.
TCAGCAGCACGTCGCGCACGCCGGGGGCGATGGTGGTGGCGAAGTCGACGAAGCCGACCTTCTGCAGCGCCTTCCCGGCCCGGCCCAGCTTGTAGAACATGTCCAGGTACTCGAGCAGTGCCTGCTCGGGATCGATCGCCAGCGCGAACACCTCGCCGGTGCCGCGCCCCGGCAGGCCGAGCTTGGTGGGGGAGACGGTGGCGATCTTCCGCTCCTCGTAGGGCAGCGCCGTGCTGCCGAACAGCTCGGCGATCCCCTGCCGGCCCTCGACCTCGATGAGCAGCGTGCGCCGCCCCTCGGCGGCCAGCGCCAGCGCGAGCGCCGCCGCCAGGGTGGTCTTGCCGGTGCCGCCCTTCCCGCTGACCACGTGCAGGCGCACGCCCTCCCAGTCGGAACCGCCGGATGCCGCGCCGGGTTCCGCGGCGCCCGTCGGCGCCGCGGCCGCGCCGGGCTGCTGGGTCCTTGGCACGCTCGGTCTCCCTCCACTGGGCCCTCCTCGCGAGCGTAACCAGCGCTCGCGCCCGATGCCGGGAGCATTCGGCTGCCGGGTGCCCTCACGGCCCGCATTGTGTCCCACCTCACATCGGACTCCGGCGCGCGCGGACGGTCTAGAGTCAGGCCCATGACCAAGTGGGAATACGTAACGGTGCCGCTGCTCGTGCACGCGACCAAGCAGATCCTGGACACCTGGGGCGAGGACGGCTGGGAGCTCGTCCAGGTGGTGCCCGGGCCGAACAACCCCGAGCAGCTGGTGGCCTACCTCAAGCGGGAGAAGAACTGATGGGCAAGGTCGAGAGCCGCCTGGCCGAGCTGGGCCTGACCCTCCCCGAGGTGGCGGCCCCGGTCGCCGCGTACGTCCCGGCGGTCCGTTCCGGCGATCACGTGCTGACCTCCGGCCAACTGCCGATGGTGCAGGGCAAGCTGCGGGACACCGGCAAGGTCGGCGCCGAGGTCACCGCCGAGCAGGCCAAGGAGCTCGCGCAGATCTGCGCGCTCAACGCGCTGGCCGCCGTGAAGTCGGTGATCGGCGACCTGGATCTGATCGAGCAGGTGGTCAAGGTGGTCGGGTTCGTCGCCTCGGCGCCCGACTTCACCGGTCAGCCCGGCGTGGTGAACGGTGCCAGCGAGCTGCTCGGCAAGGTGCTCGGCGAGGCGGGTGTGCACGCGCGCAGCGCGGTGGGCGTCGCGGTGCTTCCGCTGGACGCGCCGGTCGAGGTGGAGATCCAGGTCCGGGTCCGCGCCTGACCCACGGTCCGCTGATCAGCGCTCGACCGACCCACGGGCCGCCGATCGGTGGACCACTGATCAGTAGCCCCTTCTCAGCGCCATGTCCGGGTGCATAGCATCCGGACATGGCAGCGAACCTCCCCGGCCCGCCCCCGGCCGCTCTCCCCATGCCGCCCGGCTGGCCCGCCCGGATCCGGGCGCTGGCGACCGGCCGGCTGACCCCGGTGGCGCCCAAGCGGGCGGCGACCGTGGTGCTGCTGCGCGACGGCGCGGACGCCGCCGCCGGCCCGCAGGCCTACCTGCTGCGCCGCCGCGGCTCGATGTCCTTCGCGGCCGGCATGTACGCCTATCCGGGTGGCGGGGTCGACCCGCGCGACGCCGAGCAGGAGCTCGGCTGGGCCGGTCCCGGCCCCGAGGAGTGGGCCGCCCGGCTCGGGGTGGACCGGGCGACGGCGCAGGCGGTGGTCTGCGCAGCGGTCCGGGAGACCTTCGAGGAGGCCGGCGTCCTGCTGGCCGGCCCGGATGCGCACACCATGGCCCCCGAGCGTGACTGGAGCGCCGAGCGGGCCGAGCTGGAGGCGCATCAGCTCTCCTTCGCCGACTTCTGCCGTGAGCACGGGCTGGTGCTGCGCAGCGACCTGCTGGCCGGCTGGGCCCGGTGGATCACCCCGGCGTTCGAGGAGCGGCGCTACGACACCTGGTTCTTCGTCGCCGCGCTGCCGCCCGGTCAGCGGGCCGCGCGCGAGGTCGGCGAGGCGGACCGGGTGGCCTGGCTGACCCCGGCCGAGGCGGTCCGGGGCCATGCCGAGGGCCGGTACGGGATGCTGCCGCCGACCGTCTCGGTGCTCCGTGAGCTGCTGCCGGCCCGCACCGCGCACGAGGCGCTGGAGCTGGCCCGGCGGCGCACCCTGACGCCGGTGCTCGGTCAGGCCGAGCTGGCGGGCGATCGAATGACCGTTCGCTGGCCTGGGTATGAAGAGCTGACCATCGACGGTCACTATCCCGAGGAAGGACCCCCAGCCGATGACCCACAATGACGTGGCTCGCGTGCTCGCCCCCCGTGCCCTGGCGGCTCGTCCGCTGACCCGCCCGTTGGCCTGCGAGTGCCCGGACCGGTCGGCCGACCTGGCCGTCCGCCCGCTGGTCCGGGCCCCGCAGGCGCGCGAACTGACCCGGCCCTTCCGCTCCTGAGGATTCCCCTGTGACAGGTCTGCTGCCCGGCGACCCCGCCGCCACCGTCGGCGGGGTCGCCACCGAGCGCGCGTTCTGCGTGCTCGCCCCCAACCCGTCCCCGATGACCCTGGACGGCACCAACACCTGGCTGCTCGCCGAACCGGACTCCGAGCTCGCCGTGGTGGTGGACCCCGGGCCGTTGGACGAGGGGCACCTGCGCGCGGTGCTGGCCGCCGCCGAGCAGCGGGGCAAGCGGATCGCCCTCACCCTGCTCACCCACGGCCACCACGACCACGCCGAGGGGGCCGCCCGGTTCGCCGAGCTGACCGGCACTCAGGTTCGGGCCCTGGACCCGGCGCTGCGCCTGGGCGAGGAGGGCCTGCACGGCGGGCAGGTGATCGAGGTGGGCGGTCTGGAGCTGCGGGTGGTGGCCACCCCGGGTCACACGGCGGACTCGCTCACCTTCCACCTCCCGGCGGACGGCGCGATCCTCACCGGCGACACCGTGCTGGGGCGGGGCACCACGATGGTCGCCCACCCGGACGGGGTGCTCGGCGACTACCTGGACTCGCTGCGCCGGCTGCGCGCGCTGGCGGCGCAGCACGGCGTGGGCACCGTGCTGCCGGGGCACGGTCCGGTGCTGACCGATGCGCTCGGCACGGTCGAGTACTACCTGGCACACCGGGCGGCCCGGCTGGCCCAGGTGGAGACGGCGGTCGAGGCCGGCTACCGGACGGCCCAGCAGGTGGTGGCCCGGGTCTACGCCGACGTGGACCGGGCGCTCTGGCCGGCCGCCGAGCTCTCGGTCCTGGCCCAGCTGCGATACCTCGAGGACCACGGGCTCATCTGACGAGCCCGTGGTCCCAGGTCCAGCTCTGTGCGATCGCCCGCTCAGCGGGAGCGGCGGGAGAGCCGCTCGACGTCCAGCAGCACCACCGCGCGGGCCTCCAGCTTGAGCCAGCCGCGCCCGGCGAAGTCGGCCAGCGCCTTGTTCACGGTCTCCCGGGAGGCGCCGACCAGCTGGGCCAGCTCCTCCTGGGTCAGGTCATGGGCGACGTGGATGCCCTCGTCGGACTGCACGCCGAAGCGTCGCGAGAGGTCGAGCAGCGCCTTGGCGACCCGGCCGGGCACGTCCGAGAAGACCAGGTCGCTCATCACGTCGTTGGTCCGCCGCAGCCGGCGGGCGATCGCGCGCAGCAGGGCGATCGAGACCTCGGGGCGGGCGTGCAGCCAGGGCTGCAGGTCGCCGTGGCCCAGGCCGAGCAGCTTGACCTCGGTCAGCGCGCTGGCGGTGGCGGTACGCGGGCCCGGGTCGAAGAGCGAGAGTTCGCCGATCATCTCGCTGGGGCCGAGTACCGCGAGCATGTTCTCGCGGCCGTCCGGCGAGGCGCGGTGCAGCTTGACCTTGCCCTCGGCGACCACGTAGAGCCGGTCGCCCGGGTCGCCCTCGTGGAACAGCGACTCGCCACGGGCGAGGGTCACCTCGGTCATGGAAGCGCGCAGCTCGCCGGCCTGTTCGTCGTCGAGCGCCGCGAAGAGCGCGGCGCGCCGCAGAACGTCGTCCACGTGCTTCCTCCTGTTCGCCGCCCGAGGTGGTGCCCTGGGACGGCTCGCGTGCTGGTGTTTCCGCCATTCTTTCGGTGGTCTTCGGCGATCCTTCGATCGATCTCCGACGATCCCCGGTGATGGAGGAACAGTGCTCTTCATCACCAAGCATGGCGCATGTCGCTCCGATCATATGAGGAGGGGGTGCGCTCTGGAGCCCGGTACACGGCCATCCGTACGCATCGGTTACTGATCGGTCATCTGCTGGTGACACCTCAGCGGGCTGCGGGCCGAGCTCGGTGACGACCCGGCCGAGGGGGCTGCCGGCCGGCAGATGACGGTGTGCGCCGGTGGCCTGCCAAAGCGCCACGGGAGTTCAGCCGACCGGCGTAGCCTGCGTGCATGGCAGAGAGCAAGGTCCGGCAGGCGGCGCCCTCGGTGCGGGCGGTCGCGAAGCCGAAGAAGCCCGAGTCCCAGCTGGCGATGGTGCGCCGAGCCCGGAAGATCAACCGCGCGCTGGCGGAGCTGTACCCGTACGCGCATCCGGAGCTGGACTTCGAGTCGCCGTTCCAGCTGCTGGTGGCGACGGTGCTGTCGGCCCAGACGACCGACCTGCGGGTGAACCAGACGACGCCGGCGCTGTTCGCGAAGTACCCGACCCCGGCCGACCTGGCGGCGGCGGTGCCGGACGAGCTGGAGGAGATCATCCGGCCGACCGGCTTCTTCCGGAACAAGGCGAAGGCGCTGATCGGGCTGTCGATCGCGTTGCGGGACGACTTCGGCGGTGAGGTGCCCAGGACCCTGGCCGAGATGGTCACGCTGCCCGGCGTGGGCCGCAAGACCGGCAACGTGGTGCTGGGCAATGCCTACGGCGTGCCGGGGATCACCGTGGACACCCATTTCGGGCGGCTCGCCCGGCGCTTCGGGTGGACCACCGAGGAGGACCCGGTGGCGGTCGAGGCGGCCGTCGCGGCGATCTTCCCGAAGTCGGAGTGGACGATGCTCTCGCATCGGGTGGTCTTCCACGGCCGGCGGATCTGCCATGCGCGCAAGCCCGCCTGCGGCGCCTGCCCGATCGCGTCGCTCTGCCCCTCCTACGGGGTCGGCGAGGTGGACCCGGAGAAGGCGGCCGCGCTGCTGAAGTACGAGCTGGGCGGCCAGCCGGGCCAGCGCCTGCGCCCGCCGGCCGACTACCCGGGCGCGCCCGCGCGGCCCGCCGCGGGCGACGGCGGCCAGGACGTGGACGGAGCGGCCGAGTGACGAGCAGCAGCACGCCGACCGCGATCGTCCGCGACGGCCTGCCGGACTGGCTGCTGCCGGTCCGGGCGGCGGCCGAGACGGTCCGCCCCGAGCAGCTCAGCCGGTTCCTGCCGCCGGCCGAGGGCGGTCGGCACTCCGCCGTGCTGCTGCTCTTCGGCGAGGGACCGGGCGGCCCGGACCTGCTGCTGACCGAGCGCTCCAAGGCGCTGCGCTCGCACGCCGGCCAGATCTCCTTCCCAGGCGGATCGCTGGACGAGGTGGACGGTGATCCGCAGGGCTCGGGCCCGGTGGCCGCCGCGCTGCGCGAGGCGGCGGAGGAGACCGGTGTCGACCCCGGCGGGGTGCAGGTCTTCGCCACCCTGCCCGCGCTCTACATCCCGGTCAGCGACTTCGTGGTGACCCCGGTGCTGGGGTGGTGGCGCGAGGAGAGCCCGGTGGCGCCGGTGGACCTGGGGGAGACCGGCGCGGTCTTCCGGGTCCCGCTCGCGGAACTCGTCGACCCGGCGAACCGCGGCCGCTATCGGCACCCCTCGGGGTTCACCGGACCGGCCTTCGCGGTCGCCGGGCACGTGGTGTGGGGCTTCACGGCCGGCGTGATCGACCGGGTGCTGCACCACAGCGGGCTCGAGCTGCCCTGGGACAGCTCCCGCCTGATCACCCTGCCGTGAGGCGGGCCACCGCGGAGCGTCGCGCCGAGAGCCCGGTGGCCGGGTCCGCTGCCATGCGGTCCGGCATCCATGGGAGGGTGGCCCGGTGAACGTGCTCGATCTGCTGCTGCTCGCCGCCGCGATCGGCTTTGCTGTGTCCGGGTACCGGCAGGGCTTCGTGGTGGGCATCCTTTCCGTACTGGGCTTCCTCGGGGGCGGCCTGATCGCGGTGCAACTGCTGCCGTTGCTGCTCAGCCACCTCAGCCCGGGGACCACCGCCTCGGTGGTGGCGGTGGTCGTGGTGATCGTCTTCGCGGCGGTCGGCCAGGCGGCCACCACCCAGCTGGGTTGGAAGCTCCGGGGGCGGATCGGCGAGCGCGGTCCCGCCAAGGTGCTGGACGCGCTCGGCGGCTCGGTGGTGAACGTGCTGTCGATGCTGCTGGTCGCCTGGCTGATCGGCTCGGCACTGGCCGGGACCTCGATGCCCACCGTCTCCAAGCAGGTCAGGACCTCCAGGGTGCTCGGCGGGGTCCAGCAGGCGCTGCCCGCCGACGCGCCGAACTGGTTCTCCGACTTCAGCAAGGTGCTCTCGCAGAACGGTTTCCCGCAGGTCTTCAATCCGTTCGAGCACGAGCCGATCACCGACGTCCAGCCACCGGACCCGGCGCTGGCGGGCAGTCCCGCGTTGGCCAAGGCCCGGCAGAGCCTGGTCAAGGTGGTGGGCACCGCCCCCTCCTGCGGCAAGACCTTGGAGGGCAGCGGCTTCGTCTTCGCCCCGCACCGGGTGATGACCAACGCCCACGTGGTCGGGGGTGTCGACGAGCCGACCGTGCAGATCGGCGGGACAGGACCGCTCTACGACGCCACGGTCGTCCGCTACGACTGGCAGCGGGACATCGCGATCCTCGAGGTGCCCAAGCTCAACGCCCCGCCGCTCGCCTTCGCGGGCGAGGCCAAGACCAACGACAGCGCGATCGTGGCCGGGTTCCCGGAGAACGGGCCGTTCGACGTGCAGCCCGCCCGGATCCGCGGCGACATCCAGGCCAACGGCCCGGACATCTACCACCGCAGCCAGGTGGTCCGGGACGTCTACTCGATCCGTTCACTGGTCCGCCAGGGCAACAGCGGCGGTCCGTTGCTCACCCCGGACGGCGAGGTGTACGGGGTGGTGTTCGCCAAGTCGCTGGACAGCGCCGACACGGGCTATGCGCTGACCGCCGCCGAGGTGAAACCCGACGCGGTCGCGGGCGCGACCGACAGCACCCAGGCGGACACCCAGGGCTGCGCGCTCTGACAGCTCCCGGGCCCCTGCTCCCCACCCTCTGCTCCTGACGCGGCGTCGGCTCCGGCTGACGCCGCGTCTGCTTGGCGCCGCTCACCGGGCGGTGGATCCGTCGACCCGTCAGTTCCTCCTGATAGCGTCGGCGGCGCTCACCCGTTCGGCGCAATCTGGCTGGTGCGGGCCCGGCCGGCAGGACAGCCGGCGCCAAGCAAGAAGGAGTATCGGCCATGATGGGTCACTCGCACGCGGTCAGCGGCGCGATGCTGTACGCGGGCTCCGCGCCCTTTCTGCCGCCACTGTTGCTGCACACCCACCTGAAGCCGGCCGACATCCTGCTCGGCACGGTGCTCTGCGCCGGTGCCGCACTGCTGCCCGACCTGGACCACCACGACGGGACGATCGCCAACTTCCTCGGCCCGGTCTCCAAGGTGCTCTGCCGCTTCGTGGCCTGGATCTCGGGCGGTCACCGGCACGCCACCCACTCGCTGCTCTTCGTCGCCCTGGTGGGTGGCGGCAGTTGGGCCGGTGTCACCTATCTGGGTCGGCCGTTCACCCTCGGCATGACCTTCTTCCTGCTCGCCCTCGCGGTGAAGGCGCTGCGGATCCATCTGCCGGGCGAGGGACACACCACCTGGCTGAGCGTGCTCGGGATCTCGGCGCTGGGCACCTTCGTCCTGGACCGGTGGATGCCCGCCGCGCCGGGCTGGCTGCCGTACGCGGTCGCCCTCGGCGCCCTGGCCCACCTGCTGGGCGACAGCCTCACCAAGATGGGCGCGCCGTGGCTCTGGCCGTTCAAGCAGCGCTACGAGATCGTGCTGATCAAGCACAGCGGCAACAACGTCGAGACCAAGGTCCTGGTCCCGATCATGACGGTTGCCACCTTCGCGCTGCTCTGGTTCACCGCGGTCGAGCCGGCGGTCATCACCTGACGGACCGCCTGTTGTCGGGGCTTCGCCCCTTGTCAGGCCCGCGTGGCGCCCATGGCCGCGCGGGCCTCGCCGTCTTCGCTGCCGGGTGCTCGCCGCCGCGCCGGGCGGAGCTCAGGCCTCGCGCCGCAGCCGGGCGCCGACCCAGCGGGCGCGGCGGCCGAGGATGCGTGGGATGCCCAGTGGATGCGGCTCGGTGCCCGGGTGCTCGGACTCGGTGGTCCAGTCGCTCTGGTGCGGTGCGGGGTTCGAGTACGAGGTGCTCTGCGAGATGCGGCTGACACGTCGTCCGCGAGGTGCGGCGGTTCGATCGGGCATCCAGGTCATGCAGGATGGATGCCCCTGCGCCCGGGGAGGTAACCACCTTCCTTCAGGCGAACCGGACTATGCCCACGGCATGCGACATCTCGTCATATCAACTGAGTCGGCAGGTTGGTCACCTGAAGCCTCGCCGGCCTCGCTGGGCCTCACCGGCCCCGCCGACCAGTGCGCGCGAGCGCCCTACCGCTGGTGCTCGCGAACCCAGGCGACCAGTTCGGCGCTGAACTCCTCCGGTACCTCCTCGTGCGGGAAGTGGCCCACTCCGGGGAGCAGCCGCCAGCGGTACGGCGCCGCCACGTACTCGCCGGCGCCGAGCGCGGTGTGGGCGAGCAGCACCGGGTCGGCCGCGCCCTGGATGTGCAGCGTCGGCGCGGTCACCGGCTTCTTCATCCGTCGCGCGAACTGGATGCCGTCCGGACGGCCCATCGAGCGCACCAGCCAGCGGTACGGCTCGATCGAGCAGTGCGCGGTGCTCGGGATCTGCATCGCCTTGCGGTAGTTCGTCACCGCCTCGGCGTCCAGCCGGCTCGGGCCGGTCCACGCGGCGAGGTAGTCCGCGACCTGCGCGGCATCCTCCGCGACCAGCCGTCGCTCCGGTATCCAGGGCCGCTGGAAGCCGAGCACATGGTCGTACGCGGCCATCTGCCGACGGTCGCGCAGCAGGGCCCGGCGCAGGTGGCGCGGATGGGCGGCCGAGACCACGGTCAGGCTCCGGATCACCGAGGGCCGCATCACCGCCGCCACCCAGGAGAGCGAACCGCCGCTGTCGTGCCCCACCAGGTGGGCGCTGTGCTCGCCGAGCGAGCGGATCACCCCGGTGATGTCGAGGGCCAGGTTGGTCGGGTCGTAGCCGCGCGGGGTGCGGTCGCTGCCGCCCATGCCGCGCAGGTCCAGGGCGACCGCACGGAATCCAGCCTCGGCCAGCGCGGTCATCTGGTGCCGCCAGGCCCACCAGTACTGCGGCCAGCCGTGCACCAGCAGGACCAGTGGCCCCTCCCCCTGCTCCGCGATGTGGAACCGGGCACCGTTGGCGGCCAGGTCCCGGTGCGTCCACGGGCCTGGCACCCGGACGTTCCAGCCGGCCGCCCGCCCGCCCATCGGCGAAGCGCCCGCGACCGCCGACGCGCTGCCGCCTGACCCGCCCTCACGCCGAGCGGTCGCCGGCCCGACGGGGCCGCCGGGCGCACCGGGCCCCTCGGAGCTGTCCGGCTGTCGGGGCGCACCGGTCTCCCCGGACTTCGAACTCGCGTGCGGTCCTGCGGTGGCGGGCGGAACAGGCGTCTGGTCGAGCGGCATACCGAGAGCGTTTCACATCCGGGCGCGGAACACGGCCCCGGCACTCGTACGGGCTACCGCCGACTACGACGGATACCGTACGTCGCGCCACCCGCGGGCCGTGCCCGGACGACGCGTGCTCAGTGCTCCAGGGCCGCGCGCTCCTCGGGCGTGGCCGGCCGGGGGCGGGCGTTCTTCAGCACCTCCGCGGTCGCGTGGGCACCCTCGATGGTGCGGCGCGGCGGCTCGATCTTCTTGAAGGACCGCCAGGCCAGCAGGCCCAGGACCGCGGCCAGCAGGACGAACGCCCCGCCGACGACCGCGAACGAGGCGCTCAGCGGCAGGCCCCAGTACTTCAGCAGGTAGGCCGCTGCGAAGCTGAACATCGGGATCGACGCCAGCGCGATGACGCCGGCCACCACCAACGAGACGCTGCCCGCCACGCCGCGCTTGACGTCCTGTCGGATCTCGGCCTTCGCCAGCGCGATCTCGTCGTGCACCAGGGCCGACAGGTCAGCCGTGGCCGCGGCGAACAGCTGCCCGACCGAGCGCTCGCCCTCGTAGGGCGCCCGGGAGCTGCCGGACGGACCTGCGGTTCCTGCGGACATCTGGTCTTCTCCTCTGCTGAGATTCCGGACAGCTCAGAATCATGCCCCTACCGGCCAGTCAGGCACCACTTCGGGCCACTCGCGGCGGACGGTGTGTCACCCGCCCGCAGCCGCCCGGACCGAGACCCATCCCATCATGCATGCCGCTCGATCGGACCGTGCCTGGGCCAGGGGAGGGCGTCGCCCTGGTACACGTCCGGGATCCCGTCCCCGTCGCTGTCCAGTTCCTCCTCCTCCCACAACTGCCGGTAGTGCCGGTTGCGAAGCTTGAGCAGGACGGTCGCCACCACCGCGCAGAGCACCGAACCGATCAGCACCGCCGCCTTGGCCCGGTCGGCCAACTCGGGGTGGTCGGTGAACGCCAAGTCGCTGATCAGCAGGGAGACCGTGAAGCCGATGCCCGCCAGCGTGGAGAGGGCGAACAGGTCGGCCCACTTGAGCTGCGGATTCAGCTCGGCCCTGGTGAACCTGGCCGCCAGCCAGGTCCCGCCGAAGATGCCCACGGTCTTGCCCACCAGCAGGCCGAGCACGATGCCCAGCGGCATCGCCTGGGTGAAGACGTCCTTGATCGCCGAGGGCGAGATCGTCACGCCCGCCGCGAAGAGCGCGAACACCGGCACCGCCACCCCGGCCGAGAGCGGCCGGACCAGATGCTCGATGTGCTCACCGGGGGACTCCTTCTCGTCGCCCTCGCGGTGACAGCGCAACATCAGGCCCATCGCCACACCCGCCACCGTCGGGTGCACCCCGCTCTCGTGCATCAGCGCCCAGATGACCACGGCGAGGGGGACGAACAGGTACCAGCCGTGCACTCCCCGCCGGTGCAGGAACCAGAACAGCACCAGGCCCGCCAGCGACAGCCCGAGCGCCCAGAACTTGATGCCGGAGCTGTAGAAGACCGCGATGATCAGGATCGCGATCAGGTCGTCCACCACGGCCAGGGTCAGCAGGAACGCCCGCAGCGCGGACGGCAGATGACTGCTCACCACGGCGAGCACCCCGAGGGCGAAGGCGATGTCCGTGGCGGTCGGGATCGCCCAGCCGCCGGGATGTCCACCGGAGCCGCTGTTGGCCACGGCGTAGACGATCGCGGGCAGTGCCACCCCGCAGACGGCGGCGACCACCGGCAGCACCGCGGCACTGGGGGAGCGCAGCTCGCCGGCGACGAACTCGCGCTTGAGCTCGATGCCCGCGACGAAGAAGAAGATGGTGAGCAGCCCGTCGTTGGCCCAGGCCTCGAGCGTGAGGTTCAGGTGCAGCGGCACCGAGGGGCCGACGGTGTGGTGCAGGACGCTCTCGTAGGCGTGTGGCCAGACGTTGGCCCAGATGAGTGCCGCGATCGCGGCGAGCAGCAGCAGGATGCCGCCGACGGTCTCGGTGCGCAGGGCGGCTGCCAGGAAGCGGCGCTCGGGCAGCGGGAGCATGCCGAGGAACTGACGCCGCTGCGGGGCCGGGGAGGTCGGCGGCCGGTGCTGAGCCGAGGGGTCGGGCGAGTGGTCGGCGGAGTGGTCGGCGGAGTGGTCATGGGGCGGCGGGCTGGCCACGCGGGAGACCTCCAGGGCGCGGGAAGGGCATGCGGATGCACCGGTGGTGCGGTGCCGACCAGACTTCCCGGCGCGCCTCGAAGAGCTGTCGCCGATCTTGTTGCGACTTTGACAGTCTACGGGGTGTCGAGGGTCGATATCCGTTTTGTCGTACTTTATGTGCGCTTCTCGCTGTACGTCGGCTGACCTGCCGATGCGCTCGTCCCGCCCCGCCGACCCGTGTGCTCAGCCCGGCTGAGCCACCGTCAGGCCCCCAGGTGACGCAGGACGGCCAGCACGCGCCGATGGTCGGCCGCCGAGACCGGGAGGCCGAGCTTCAGGAAGATGTTGGCGACGTGCTTCTCGACGGCGCGCTCCGTGACCACCAGTCCCGCCGCGATGGCCGCGTTCGACCGCCCCTGCGCCATCAGCGCGAGGACCTCCCGCTCCCGGGGGCTGAGCTCGCTGACCGTGCTGCGCGTCGGGCCGGCGCCCATCAGCTGGGTGACCACCTCGGGGTCGAGCGCGGTGCCGCCGGCCGCCACCCGCTCCAGCGCGTCGACGAAGTCCTGCGTGTCGAGCACCCGTTCCTTGAGCAGATAGCCGACGCCCGCCGAACCGCCCGCCAGCAGTCGGCCAGCGTACTGGGTTTCCACGTACTGGGAGAAGATCAGGACCGCCAGCGCGGGATTGGCCGCCCGCAGCTCGATCACGGCGCGCAGACCCTCGTCGGTATGGGTCGGCGGCATCCGGATGTCGGAGACCACCAGGTCCGGACCGTGTTCGAGCACCGCCGTCCGCAGCTGCTCGGCGTCCGGAACCGCCGCCACGACCTGGTGCCCCTCCTCCTCCAGCAGTTGGACCAGTCCGGCCCGCAGGATCGCGGTGTCCTCGGCCACTACCACCCGCATCGTCGAGCGCTCCTCACGTTGTAGCTTCCTGAGCTTCCTGAGCTGAGATGTCGATCTTTCCGGGTGGTCCGGTCAGGTCAGGCCGGCGCCGGCAGCTCGATCGCGATCGTGGTCGGCCCGCCGATCGGGCTGGTCGCGGTCAGCACCCCGTCGGCCACCCGGACCCGTTCGGCCAGCCCGCGCAGCCCGCTGCCTGATCCGTCCAGCTGGACCCCGCCCTTCCCGTCGTCGCTCACCAGCAGGCTCAGCCGTCCCCGCGCCGCACGGACCGACACCGTCACGGACTCTGCCTCACTGTGCTTGCCGGCATTGGCCAGCAGCTCCGCCGCGGCGAAGTACAGCATGGTCTCGACGGCGGCCGACGGTCGCTCCGGCAGGTCCAGCTCGACCCGGGTCGCAATGGCCGAGCGGGCGGCGAGCGTGGTCAGCGCGGGGCCCAGTCCGGCGTCCAGCGCGGGTGGATGGATCCCGCTCACCAGCTCGCGCAGCTCGCCGATGATCTCCTTCGTCTCCTGCCGCGATTCGTGCAGCAAGGATCGGCACTGCTCGAGGTCTCCCTGGGTCAGCCGCCGCTCCGCCCGACCCAACCGCATGCCCAGGGCCACCAGCCGGGCCTGGGCGCCGTCGTGCAGATCGCGCTCGATCCGGCGCAGGGTGGCCGCCGCCTCGTTGATCGCGTGCGCCCTGGTCTCGGTGAGCTGGGCCAGCCGGAGCGAAGCGGCGCTCGGGCCGAGCAGGCGGGGCATCAGATAGTGGTCGGCGAGCAGCGGCAGGCGACCGGGCCAGGGCGAGGCCACCAGGACCAGGACGCCGACCGCCGCCACCAGCAGCGCGCGCGGCCAGGTGTCGAAGTAGAAGCCCGCGATCTCCAGCCCGAAGCTGTGGGCGACGCCGGCCTTGTCGATCTCGTGCGCCGGCTCCACCTTCCAGAGCACCGGGTAGCAGAGGAAGAGGAGGCCGTAGGCCCACCAGAGGAAGCCGAGGGTGAACTGGAGGACCCCCAGCGGGATGCGGATGAGGAGGTAGAGGCAGGCCCGCCAGGCGGCGGGATCGCCCAGGTGCTGGCCCATCAGGCCGGAGAGGCCGGGAGCGCGCGGCGGACGGGGTGGTGCCGCGATCTCCAGCCGCAGCAGACCGCGGGCCAGCGCCCGGTACAGGGAAGCCAGCGCCCGGTCGGCCCGAAGGCTCAGCGCCAGCATCGGGAGGAAGAGGAGGCCGGCGGAGAGCAGGCCGAGGATGGTCGTGACCAGCACCGCGGCCAGCCCCAGCGCTGCCAGCGGCAGGCTGAGCAGCGAGTAGAGCCGCTCACGCCAGGAACGTCCCGTCAGGTGTTCGCGCATGACGGTCCCCGGTGCCATGCGGTCAGTCTGGCTCATCGTGATCTCACGCGTCACACGTTTCGGCATCCGAGCTCTGACGAGAGGTCAGACTGCCCGGGAGACGCTGCGCGGCCTCACCACGGGCCAGTTGGGGCGCTGACCCCGCGTCGGCGCACGGCTGAGGGCCTCCTCCGCAGCACGCGGGGGAGGCCCTCGACCAGGTCGCTCCGGGACTCCGGGGCTCGGTGAATCAGTCCTCGCTGGGGGTGGCCGGCAGCTGGGACTGGATCAGGTTCATCACCGAGGAGTCGGCGAGCGTGGTGGTGTCACCGACCTCGCGGCCCTCGGCGATGTCGCGCAGCAGGCGGCGCATGATCTTGCCGGAACGGGTCTTCGGCAGCTCGCTGACCACCTTGATCTGCTTCGGCTTGGCGATCGGGCCCAGCGTCTTGCTCACGTGGTTGCGCAGCTCGACGATCAGCTCCTCGCTGTCGGTGGCGGTGCCGCGCAGGATGACGAACGCGACGATCGCCTGACCCGTGGTCGGGTCGCTGGCGCCGACCACCGCCGACTCGGCCACGGCCGGGTGGCCGACCAGCGCCGACTCCACCTCGGTGGTCGAGATGTTGTGGCCCGAGACGAGCATGACGTCATCCACGCGGCCGAGCAGCCAGATGTCGCCGTCGTCGTCCTTCTTGGCCCCGTCGCCGGCGAAGTAACGGCCCGGGAAGCGCGACCAGTAGGTGTCGATGTAGCGCTGGTCGTCGCCCCAGATGGTGCGCAGCATGGACGGCCACGGCTCGGTGAGCACCAGGTAGCCGCCGGAGCCGTTGGGGACCTCGTGGGCCTCGTCGTCGACCACGGTGGCCGAGATGCCCGGAAGGGCGCGCTGGGCGGAACCCGGCTTGGTCTCGGTGACGCCCGGCAGCGGGCTGATCATCATGGCGCCGGTCTCGGTCTGCCACCAGGTGTCGACGATCGGGGTCCGCCCGCCGCCGATGTGCTCGCGGTACCAGATCCAGGCCTCGGGGTTGATCGGCTCGCCGACGCTGCCCAGGATCCGCAGCGAGGACAGGTCGAACTTCGCCGGGATGTCGTCGCCCCACTTCATGAAGGTGCGGATCGCGGTGGGGGCGGTGTACAGGATGGTGACGTGGTACTTCTGGACGATCTCCCAGAAGCGGCCCTGGTGCGGGGTGTCCGGCGTGCCCTCGTAGATCACCTGGGTGGCGCCGTTGGAGAGCGGACCGTAGACGATGTACGAGTGGCCGGTGACCCAGCCGATGTCGGCCGTGCACCAGTAGACGTCGGTCTCCGGCTTCAGGTCGAAGACCGCGTGGTGGGTGTAGCTGGCCTGGGTGAGGTAGCCGCCGGAGGTGTGCAGGATGCCCTTGGGCTTCCCGGTGGTGCCGGAGGTGTAGAGGATGAAGAGCGGCTGCTCCGCATCGTGTGCCTCGGGGGCGTGCTCGGTGGACTGACGCTCCGTCACCTCGTGCCACCAGACGTCCCGGCCCTCGGCCCAGGAGACCTCCTGGCCGGTCCGACGGACCACCAGAACGTGCTCCACCTGCGGACACTTGGTCAGCGCCTCGTCGATGGCGGGCTTGAGCGCGGACGGCTTGCCGCGGCGGTAGCCGCCGTCGGCGGTGATCACCAGCTTGGCGTCGGCGTCCTGGATCCGGGAGGCGACGGCGTCGGCGGAGAAGCCGCCGAAGACGACGGAGTGCGCGGCGCCGACCCGGGCGCAGGCGAGCATCGCGACGACCGCCTCGGGGATCATCGGCAGGTAGATCGCCACCCGGTCGCCCTTGACGACGCCCAACTCCAGCAGCGCGTTGGCGGCCTGCGAGACCTCGTCCTTGAGCTGGGCGTAGCTGATCGAGCGGCTGTCGCCGGGCTCACCCTCGAAGTGGATGGCGATCCGGTCGCCGTGGCCGGCCTCGACGTGGCGGTCGACGCAGTTGTACGCCACGTTGAGCTTGCCGTCCGCGAACCACTTGGCGAACGGCGGGTTCGACCAGTCCAGGGTCTCGGTCGGTTCGACCGCCCAGCTCAGGCGGCGGGCCTGCTCGGCCCAGAAGCCGAGGCGGTCTTCGGAAGCCTGCGCGTACGCGGACGCGGTGACGTTGGCGGCCGCGGCGAGCTCGGCGGGCGGGGCGAAGCGCCGCTCCTCCTTGAGCAGGTTGGCCAGGCTCTCGTTGCTCAACGCACACTCCTCATCGAGTCTGTTTCATGGTGCTTACCCTCCACGGGCCTTATCCTCCACGGGCCCCGCGGGGGAGAAGAACCAGGGTCGCGGGATGTCCCTTGCTCAGGGATTGTCCCGTGTGTCCCAGTGGACAGCTCACCAGGCGAACAGGCCGGTTGACAAGGGGACCCGAGAAATTGGTGTAGACCTTTGATCAATCTGTCGTCGTCAGCGCTGGGATAGCACGCGTTTTCGGTCGGACGCGGAGGAATTTCCCAGCTTCTCGACCACGTCACGGGCGTGGCGTGTCGCACCACCGGGGCGGCGAATCCGTCTTCCTCTGCGGCAGACCTTGACGCTTCTGCGCACCGGTACTCCACTGGAGTCACCAGCTCACGAGCGTCCGCACCGCCCGAGGTCACGACGGCCGCGCCGGCGGGTGGGCGCCGGCTGGCGCGGCACTTCTCGGGGAGTTGAGCCATGTCGGAATCTCCTGCCACTGCGTCCCCTGCCACTGCCACTCCGCTGCCGAGGCCCGGTGATTTCGCCGTGGTGCGCATGGGTGGTGATATCGGTCGGCTGATTCGCCTGGGCCAGTGGCTCAACGGCGACGGCTTCGCCGACTACGAACACGCCTTCGTCCTGGTCGGTGATGACGAGGTGGTAGAAGCCGAACCCGGCGGAGCCCGCCAGGCGCCGCTCGCCGAGTACGACACGCATCTGATGCGCTGGTCGAGCGGGCACCTCCAGCTGACGAACGATCAGCGAGTGGAGATCGTCGCCGCGGCCCGGCGATACCTGCGAGTGCCGTACAGCTTCCTCGACTACGGCGCACTGGCCGCCCACCGGTTCCGGTTGCCCGGCAGCTCGCTGCTCAAGGGCTATGTCGCCGACACCCGACACCTGATCTGCTCTCAACTGGTCGACCAGTGCTATCAGGATGCCGGGATCCACCTGTTCGCGGACGGACGTTGGCCCGGCTACGTCACGCCTGCCGACCTGCACCGGCTGATCAGCTGACCTTGGTGAGTTGATCCGCGGCCCCGGTGCGCCGGTGGCGCGTCCTCCTGCTGGGGTCGCTCTCGTCTCAGCGTTGATCAATTCCCAGCTCGGGAGCCCAGCTCGGGAGCCTCAGGTCGGGGGCGGAACTGCGCTGCCCCTTGACAGGTCACCGGGGCGGCGCCACCATCCTGGTCAAGGTTAGGAATATTTACTAACCGGCCAGGCCTTCCCCCACGTCCCGGCCCGCCGCGTCCTGTCCGACATGCCCCCAGCAAGCCTTGTCGCGAAGAGGGCAAGCGTGCGCCTGAGAGGTTGTCATGGACAAGAAGTTCCGGCTCGCCGCGCTCGTCGCCTCGGTCCTGCCGATCACGCTCGCCCTTGCCACCGCACCCGCCCAAGCGGCGACGGCACGAGCGGCGGCCGCCTTCCCGGCCCACTACGCCGCCCCCTACCTGCAGATCGCCGGCTCCGACGCGGGTGACCTCGCGGCCGATCACAAGGCCAGTGGCGGGCAGTTCTACACCCTGGCCTTCCTCACGCCGAAGTCCGGCTGCACCCCCATGTGGGAGGACGGCAACGACTCGCTCGGAGCCTTCACTTCGCAGGTCAACGCGCTCAAGTCGGCCGGCGGCAACGTGATCATCTCCTTCGGCGGCGAGGCCGGCGGTGAGCTCGCCCAGACCTGCACCTCGGTCTCCGCGCTGACCGCCGCCTACGCCAACGTCGTCAAGACCTACGGTGTCACCAGGCTCGACTTCGACATCGAGGGGAGCGTGCTGGACGACACGGCTGCCAACTCCCGCCGGGACCAGGCCCTGGCAGCGCTCCAGAAGGCCAACCCCTCGGTGCAGATCGACCTCACCGTCCCGGTGGACCCCACCGGTCTGGAGTCGAACGCCCTCGACCTGCTCAAGGACGCCAAGGGCAGGGGCGTCAAGGTCAACCTGGTCAACATCATGACCATGGACTTCGGTGATGGTCAGAACGCCTTGAAGGACGCCGAGTCGGCGGCCGACGCGACCCACGGGCAGCTGGCCGGGCTCTACGGCGGCTCGTCGGCGCAAGCCTGGGGGCGGCTCGGGCTGACCCCGATCGCCGGCCGGAACGACGACAACGAGAACTTCACCCAGTCCAACGCCGCCACGCTGGAGAGCTTCGCCGCCGCCAAGGGCGTGCAGGAGCTGTCCTTCTGGGAGGTCGACGGCTACGACAAGGGCACGGGCTACGCCTACTCCAAGATCTTCCAGAAGATCACCGGCTGACGTCGCGGAAGTCGGGGTGGTGGCCCCGGTCGGCCACCACCCGCAGCCGTGCCGTCGAGCGGTACAGGCCGCTGATAAGGCGCCGCTGCCGTCGGGTACCGCTGCCGTCAGGTTCGGGTATCGCTGCCGTCAGGCCGCGCTCGCGATCTCACGCGTCCCGACGACGGCGGTGAAGCTGCCCGTCGCCTGGTCGAGCACGTAGGTCTGCGCGCTGGCGAAGTCGAAGTACATGCCGATCAGGCGCAGGCTGCCGTCCAGCACCCGCCGTTCGACCGCCGGGTTGGCCAGCAACTGGTCGAGTTGCTGAACCACATTGGTGATGCACAACTGCTCCACCTGGTCGGCGACCGGACGATCCGTGAACTCTGCCGGGGCCCGAGCCAGCCGAGCCAGCGAGCCTCGCCCGTTGCGCAGCCAGCGAGCCAGTGCCGTCGGTCGCCCGGGCTGCTCGTGCACGCCGTCCAGCAGTGCCTTCATCGCGCCGCACTCGGAGTGTCCGCAGATCGCGATGCTGCCGACCTCCAGCACCTCGACCGCGTACTGCACGGCGGCGGCCACCGAATCGTCGGCCGCACCGGGCTCGTGCGGGGCCGGAGCCAGATTGCCGACATTGCGGACGGTGAAGAGGTCGCCCGGCCCGCTGCTGGTGATCATGCTGGTGACCAGCCGGGAGTCGGCGCAGGTCAGGAAGAGTTGCGAGGGCGTCTGGCCCTCCCGGGCGAGCCGGGCCAGTTCCGGTCTGACCAGCGCGGCGGTATGCGCCTGGAAGCCGCGCACGCCGTTGAGCAGCCGATCGTGCGGGTCGTCCTCCTGGTCGATGCAGTGGTGGCCCACCCAGGGGGTCCAGGCCCGGCAGCGGTGCGGTCCGGCGCCCTCGGCGGCACGCAGCGTGCCGTCCGGGTCCAGTACCTCTTCGTCATGACGGTCGGTCAGCATGACGACCTGATCGCCTCGTGCGACCCGCTCGCCCCGCCAGCTCCGCAAGGCCTCGTAGGCGGAGTGGTCCAGGAAAGCCCCGTCGTGGCGGATCGTGACCCGGGCGCCGAGCGGGATCGATGCGAGCGCCCCGCTCAGCCTGGGCACGGCCAGGAAGGTCAGCGGACCGTGCGTCCGCAGTTCGTAGGAGCCGTCCTGATGCTGGGTCATCTCGATATGGGCCCGGGTGAGCCGGTAGAGGGCGAGCAGTGCGGTCGCCGCCGCGCCGGTCGCGACCCCGAGGGGGACGCCGAGCAGTACCACGCCGATGACGGTGGTGAGGTAGACCGCGAACTCCCGGTGCCGGTGCACCTTGCGGATGTGCGCGGCGCTCACCATCTGGATGCCGACCACCATGACCAGCGCGGCCAGTGCGGCGAGTGGGATCCGGCGCAGCCCGCCGGTCAGTGCGAACGCTGCCAGCAGCACCCAGCAGCCCTGCAGGGCGGCGGCCCGGCGACTGCGCGCACCCGCCTGGACGTTGGCGGAGCTGCGGATCGCGCCGCCGGCCACCGGCAGGCCGCCGAGCATCCCGCTGAGCAGATTCGCGATGCCCTGGCCCCGCAACTCGCGGTTGAGGTCGCCCGGATGGCCGCTCTGCCGGTCTACCGTGACGGCGCAGAGCAGCGACTCCACGCTGGCCACGGCCGTGACGGTCAGTACCGCACCGAGGATCGCGAGCGGCGAGCCGTGCGGGAGGGCGGCTAGGTCGTGCTTGCCCCAGTCGGCGAGCTCGACTCGGGCGAGCCGAAAGTCGAAGACCATGGCCAGCGCCGTGCCCGCGGCCACCGCGACCAGGGCTGCCGGTACCCGCTCGAGCCGGCCGCCGATCCGCCCGGCTGCTCCGGGGAGCCGGTGCAGCCTCGGCCACCCGCAGAGGAGCGCGATCGCCAGCAGGCCCACGGCCAGCGCCGGTGGATGCGGCCCGGACAGCTGGGCCGGCAGTGCGGCGAGATTGGCCAGGGTGGAACCTTGTG
Source organism: Kitasatospora sp. GAS1066B (assembly GCF_041262605.1). Lineage (NCBI taxonomy): Bacteria > Bacillati > Actinomycetota > Actinomycetes > Kitasatosporales > Streptomycetaceae > Kitasatospora > Kitasatospora sp. GAS1066B. The sequence goes on along the minus strand of NZ_JBGCCO010000013.1, from coordinate 22,775 downwards.
GCGAGCCGCCCAGGACCACGTGGAACTGGGCGATCGCGATGGTGATGCCGACACCGGCCAGCATGCCGTGCACCACGGCAGGGGATACCGCCAGCGCCGACCTGGCCATCCGCGCTGTCCCCAGCAGAAGCTGCAGCAGGCCGGCCGCGAGCGTGATCGCGCAGGTGGCCTGCCAGCCGAATCGAGTGATCAGCCCTGCGGTGATGACGGTCAAGGCAGCTGACGGACCGCTCACCTGCAGCGGCGTGCCGCCGAGCAGCCCGGCCGTGATGCCGCCCACGGCGGCCGCGACCAGACCCGCCGTCAGCGGGGCACCGCTGGCCAGCGCGATGCCGAGCGAGAACGGAAGCGCGAAGACGAACACCACCAGGGAGGCCGTCAGATCCTGGGCGCCCGGCGTGCGGAAGCGGGGCCTGCCGCTCGCCGGGACCAGGGGCGGAGCATGGCTCTCGATGGTGACATCGGTGCGAGGCGGCGGTGGGGGAGAGTCGAGGGCCATGGCTTCCTGTCCTTCCAGGAGAACGGACACCGTCGAGTCCGTTGCTACGGCCAAGTCCGCGGCTGGTGCGGGTGATCGGAACGGCTGGCCGCGAGGCGCGGCAGCGGGCTGGGACGGCCACGAGCACGGCGCCGGCAGGCAGGGCGCTCACTGGCCATCGATCTCGCACACCAAGACTTGGTAAACTGTGAGTAATGAAAGCTTTGCATGGCGTAAGTGTGTGCGGGAGCCCTGGCGCCGAGATTCACTCCTGTGGGTGGCACGCGGATTCGTCGTAGCGCCCCACTGCTCGTCCTGCCGCTCGCCCCCACCGCCGCTGGCGAGCGCTCTGCGGCTGGGTGAACGCCGAGGGGCCGGGTCCGCACCCCCGTGGGTGCGGACCCGGCCCTTCGGTCGACTCGGCGTCAGACGCGCGCGCCGGCCGTGTCGGTGCGGACGGTCGCCAGGTCCAGCGCCGTCTGGTCGAGCACGAAGGACGGGTCGACCTGTGTGGCGAGGTCGACGCCGGCCTTGGCATTGCCCCAACTCTCGGCGTTGCGCAGGTGGAAGTCCACGGCCTGCGCGGTGTACCGCTGCGGGTCCCGGAGTTGGAAGGCGAGGTCCAACTCCTCACGCAGGAGCTCCAGAACGGCACGGTTCTCCGGCTCCAGCGAGTCGAGTGCCGGTCCGGCGCCCTGCTCCAGTCTGCGCACCCAGTCCGACTGGCCGAAGGCGGCCAGCAGGTCGTCGCCCACTTCCCGCCGCAGGTAGGCGAGGTCGTCCTCGCTCTGCACCTTGTTGCCGACCACGCGCAGGGCGACGCCGAAATCCCGGGCGTACTCCTTGTACTGGCGGTAGACCGAGACGCCCTTGCGCGTCGGTTCGGCCACCAGGAAGGTGAGGTCGAAACGGGTGAACAGGCCCGAGGCGAAGGAGTCGGAGCCTGCGGTCATGTCCGTCACCACGTACTCGTGCTGGCCGTCGACCAGGTGGTTGAGCAGCAACTCCACCGCGCCGACCTTGGAGTGGTAGCAGGCGACGCCGAGGTCCTCGTCGGTGAACGCGCCGGTGACCAGCAGGCGCACCGAACCCTCGTCCAGCGCCACCGGGCGGGCGCAGGCGGCGTACACCGGGTTCTCCTCGACGATCCGCAGCAGGCGTGAACCGCGGCCGGGTGGTGTGGTCTTGATCATCTCCGCCGCGGACGCGATGCGCGGATTGCCGCCCCGCAGGTACTCCTTGATCTCGGGCAGGTGGGCCCCGAGCGAGGGCAGCTCGGCAGCCTGATCATCCGTCAGGCCGAGGGCCGGGCCGAGGTGCTGATTGATATCGGCGTCCACCGCGATCACCGGTCGCCCGGCGGCGGCCAGATGGCGGATGAACAGTGCCGACAGCGTGGTCTTGCCGCTGCCGCCCTTGCCGACGAAGGCGATCTTCATCTGGACTCCCGGCTCTCGCTCCGTCGATCGCCAGCGCGGGCTTCGGCGGACCTTTTGACAATCGTTATCGTGTCAGATAATGAACATCGTAGTGGGGGTTTGGGTCACTGCGCCGAAGGGAAGCGTGGATTGCCTCGAACGGGTGAAGCCGGGGTTGCTGTGCGGTCCTGGACAGAGGGGTCGTTACTCTCGGGTAGGTGAGCACTGGAACTGATCCGCTTGCCCCGCTGGCCGCGCTTGCCGGGGTGCCCGAGTCCGTCACCGAGGTCCGCAAGGCCGTCGACCGACTCTACGGCCACCGCGTGATGCGGCGCCGGGCAGCCGAGGTCACCTCGGAGTCCGCGTTGCGCGGGGCCAGGGCCTCGGCCGCGCTGGCCGGTGCCGACTGGCCGCTCGAAGAGGTGCGTCGGCGCAGTGACTTCAGCAACGGCGCCGACGAACGCATCGTCGGCGGTGCACTGCGGATCTCGGCGGAGGCGGGCCAGTTGCTGAGCGTCTGGCGGACCTCGCCGCTGCAGGTGCTGGCGCGACTGCATCTGCTGGCCGCCGGCGACGCGAGCCCTGCGGCCGGCCGGCCGCGGCAGGACGGCGAATCGGCCGAGGAGCTCTTCCCGCTGGAACTGGTACCCGCGGACGGCGTGGCGGCGCCCGTCGACTCGCCGGCGCCCGCGTCGCCGGCGGGTGGGCCGACGGCGTCCGTGCTGCCACCAGCGCCCCCCGCAGCCGAGGTGGCGGCCCGTCTGGACCAGCTCGCGCAACTGCTGGCGGCCCGGACCGCGGGTGCCCAGGGCGGCGCGCCCGCACTGGTGACCGCTGCCGTGGTGCACGGCGAACTGCTCGCACTGCGCCCGTTCGACAGCCACAACGGCCTGGTGGCCCGGGCCGCGCAGCGCATCGTGCTGATCGCGGAGGGCCTTGATCCGCAGGCGATCTGCCCGGCCGAGGTGGGCCTGGTCGAGCTCGGCACGGTGGCCTACCGCGAAGCGCTGGCGGCCTACCTCACCGGCACGCCCGAGGGGTTGGGGCGCTGGATCGCGCACTGCGGCCTGGCCTTGCGGCTCGGCGTTCGGGAGAGTACGGCGGTGTGCGAGGCGATGCAGCGCGGGATGGCCTGATCGGCGGGCCGGCCTGATCGGCGTGACGCGGGCCCGCGCGCGGTGTGGACTGCGGCGCGGCCACGGCTCAACGGGGCCGGGAGGTGGTGGGCCTGGCCGTGGCGGAACTCTCGGCGGGCCTGCGAACAGAGTTGCGGCGACACCCTGACCGCTGATGTCGCCGCTGGTACAACGGTCCGGGTGACCATGCGTGCACCGGAAGTGCCCATCAGGCGGGGATCCAGCCCGTTCGCCTGGTGCGGCGGCCCGAATCGCGGGTCGGCTGCACGTGGGTGCTCGGAGGTTGTACGCGGTCCGTGGGCCTGAACTGCGGTGTCGGTCTGACCTCTTCGGGTCCTTCCGGGTCTCGCGGGCCGTGGTTCCTTTGTATCTCGGATCCAGGGCAAACGGAACTCGGATGGCGAATTCTTTACTTTTGCCTGTTTTGGCATGGACTGACTGCTCGGGCATCGGTCGACTGCTCGGCAGGACTGCCAGGCGGTGATCGCCGCGGCAGGCCGACCGGTCAGCCTGCCTGCCGCCGTCGCTTGGCCAACTGCCAGACCAGTGCGGCGCTCAGGCAGGCGGCGCCGACCGCCGCAGTGGCCAGCACGGTGCGGCTCGGCGTCCTGAACTCGGGTAGCCGACGGTTGAGTTCGATCGGACGGTCGAAGACCAGGACCGGCCAGTCGCGCGCGACGGCTTCCTTGCGCAGGCTCCGGTCCGGATTGACGGCGGACGGGTGCCCGACCGCCGAGAGCAGCGGCAGGTCGGTGATCGAGTCGCTGTACGCGTAACTGTCAGCCAGGTTGTAGCCCTCGCGCTCGGCCAACTCGCGGATCGCGGCGGCCTTGTTCTCGGCGTACGCGTAGTACTCGATCTCGCCGGTGTAGCAGCCGTCCTCGATCGCCAGCCTGGTGGCGATCACATGGTCGGCGCCGAGCAGGGCGCCGATGGGCTCGACGACCTCCGCGCCGGAACTGCTGACGATCACCACATCGCGCCCGGCGGCGTGGTGTTGCTCGATCAGCGCGGCGGCCTCCGCGTAGATGATCGGGTCGATCAGCCCGTGCAGCGTCTCGGCGACGATCTCGCGGACCTGCTGAACGTTCCAGCCCCGGGTCAGTGCGGAGAGGTACTGCCGCATCTTCTCCATCTGGTCGTGGTCCGCCCCGCCGACCAGGAAGACGAACTGGGCGTAAGCGCTCTTCAGGACGGCCCGACGGTTGATCAGGCCGCCCTGGTAGAAGGGGCGGCTGAAGGCGAGGGCGCTCGACTTCGCGATGATCGTCTTGTCGAGGTCGAAGAAGGCCGCCGTGCTGGTGAGGTCGGCGGCTGCCCCCTCGACGGATGGGTGAGGTGCGGCGACCGGCGTGCCGTCCGCCGCAGTCGGGGCGGACCGTTCGGTCGTGTGCGGGACAATCGTGCTGCCGCGCGGCGCGGCATTCGGTGCGGTCTCCGGTCGGGAGTTCTCGGCACCGCCTACGATGTCGGCGTTCTCGGTGGTGTCCACAGGAACCGAGGATAGATGGCGCTCTCGCGGGCGCCGCCATTCGGTGGACCTGGGGGCGTGCGGGTTTGTGTTTCCGGCCTCTCGGGTACACCATGGAAGTCACGGATCGTTCGCGACCGTGCTAACCCGGTCCGGCTCCTCCCCCCCGAGTCGGGCTGTGGATAGACGACCCCCGCTCTCCCCCCCGGCGGGGGTCGTCGCATGTCCGGGCCCGTTTTCGGGCTGCTGCGACGTGTCAGGGGTGGTGCTGGAGGGGCGTGGGGGAGGCGTTCGAACCGGGGGTGCCAGGGCAGTCGCCCGCTTCTTTTCGTCACTGTGGGTAGTCAATCGGGCTGTGCTCGGAGACCGTCCGGAACTGCGTCAATTTCACCGACCGGAACTCCTCTGACGGGTGAAGAGAGACCAGTCGGGTGAGTTCTGATTTCCACATCCCCGGGGTTATCCACAGCGAATCGACGCGTGGCCGACGCATTAGCGGCTGGACGGCACGCTGGGGCCCAAGCCGAAGTCATGGCTCGGACCGGCGGGGCACAGGCCTCCGACCGGGACGGCACCTCATGACCGCGGCCGCCACCGTCATCGCCCGCTCAGCCGGGCCGGTCTCCCCGCGGCACCCGCCTCGTCCGGCGGCGCGCCGTGCTCGACCGGCGCAGGCAGCAGCGAGCATCCCGCTCCGGGGAGGCAGCCATGCCCGCACCCACCATCGACCAGTACGGACCGATCTCCCACGATCCCGACTCCACCGGGCCCTTGATCCTCACCGAGGACGAGGGGTTGGCGGAGCACCTGCTCAAGCTCTGCGCGGCGGCCGGCGCCGAACCCCGGCTGCTGGCCGGCGCGCCGCCCCGCCGGCTCTGGGAGACCGCGCCGATCGTGCTGCTCGGCGATGACCAGTACGAGTGTTGCGCGGAGCTCTCCCGCAGGCCCGGTGTGTACCTGCTGGGCCTCGATCTCGACGACTGCGAGGTGTGGGTCCGCGGTGTCCAACTCGGAGCTGAGCAGGTGCTGTTCCTCCCTGAGGCGCAGGCCTGGCTGCTGGACCGCATCGCCGATGTGGTGGAGGGTGTCGGCAACCCTGCGCTGACCGTCGCGGTGCTCGGTGGTCGCGGCGGCGCCGGGGCCTCCACGCTCGCCTGTGCGCTCGCCGTGACAGCCGCCAGAGCCGGCCACCGCACCATGCTGATCGACGGCGACCCGCTGGGTGGCGGATTGGACGTCCTGCTCGGCGGCGAAGGCGTCGACGGGCTGCGCTGGCCCGAGCTGGCCGGTGCGCGAGGCCGGGTGAGCAGCTCCGAACTCGTTCAGGCGCTCCCCCGGCTGCACCGAATCAGCGCGCTCTCCTGGGACCGGGGCAACGCACTGCTGATCCCGCCGACCGCGATGCGCAGCGTGCTCGCGGCAGCCCGGCGTCGCGGCGGGCTGGTCGTCCTCGATCTGCCGCGACATCTGGACCCGGCGGCGGCTCAGGCCCTGGAGCAGGCCGACACCGGCCTGCTGGTGGTCCCCGCCGAGCTGCGCGCGCTGGCGGCGGCCGGGCGGGTGGCGGCCGCGGCCGGGATGCGGCTGGCGGACCTGCGGGCGGTGATCCGGCTGCCCGGGCCAGTGGGCTTGCGCAGCGCGGAGATTGCCCGCGGCCTCGGTCTGCCGCTCGCCGGTGAGATCACGCACGAGGCCGGTCTGACGCTCGATGCGGAGCGTGGCAAGCCTCCCGGCCTGCGCGGTGCCGGACCGCTCGCCAGGTTCTGCGCCGCCTATCTCGACGAAGTCATGCCCAGTACCGAAGGAGAGCCGTCATGAACACGCGTACGCCGTCCACCGGCCACCTTGCCGAGCGGCTATTGCCGTGGAGCCCGGCGGCGGCCCGGGCGAAGCCTCGCCCCGCCCTCGCCGCGCTCAGGCGTCGTTCCGGAGCCGCGGAGCCGGCCCCGGTCGTCCCCGAGCGCGCCACCGCCTTGCTCGACGCCGTCCGGCTGCGGCTGGCCGAGGCCGGTGCGGTGCCGACGACCGCCGAGGTCGCGGCGGCCCTGCGCGCCGCGCGGCCCCCGTTGGGCGGTGACGACCTGCTGGACACCGTCAGCACCCTGCGGGCCGAACTCGTCGGTGCCGGACCACTGGAGGCCCTGCTCGGCGCGCCAGATGTGACCGACGTGCTGGTCAATGCCCCGGACGAGGTCTGGGTCGACCGGGGCAGCGGGCTGTGTCGCGAGCCGTCCGTCCGGTTCCCCGACGTCGAGGCGGTGCGCCACCTCGCGCACCGGCTGGCGACCGCGGCCGGACGCCGACTCGACGATGCCCGGCCGTGGGTCGATGCCCGGCTCCCGGACGGCACCAGGCTGCACGCGGTGCTGCCGCCGATCGCGGCCGGCTGCACGCACATCTCGCTTCGGATCAGCCGTCAGAAACCGTTCGAGATGGCCGAGCTGGAGGCGGCCGGAGCCCTCGGTCCGACTGCCGCCGAGTTGCTGGGCGCCGTCGTGCGGGCCCGGCTCTCGCTGTTGATCAGCGGCGGGACAGGCAGTGGCAAGACCACCTTGTTGGCCGCGTTGCTGGGGCTGGTCGGCCGAGCCGAACGGATCGTCATCGCCGAGGACTCGGCGGAGCTGCGGCCGTCGCACCCTCACGTGGTCCGCCTGCAGAGCCGACCGCCCAACCAGGAGGGGCTCGGTGAGCTGACCCTGCGGGACCTGGTCCGGCAGGCACTGCGGATGCGGCCCGACCGGCTTGTGGTGGGGGAGGTGCGCGGCAGCGAGGTGCTCGACCTGCTGGCCGCCCTCAACACCGGCCATGAAGGCGCGTGGCTAGCGCAACCGTACATGCAAAGTGCGGGGCCGCTTAGGGGCGATCAGCTACTCGCCGTCCCACTTGCCGGGCTCCACCGTTACGGCGTCCGTGACGGTCCGCAGAAAGGCCGTGTGGCCCGACTCTGCGGTGTGCGCGCTGACGGCCTTGGCGAGCGCGTCCATGTCGGCCGGTGCGCCGTCGGTGCTCCACATGCACAGTCCCTCACCATCGGTGCAGCGGGCGACCCCGACCGGGGGCGTCTCCGGGTTGTGCCTGACGTGGTACTCCCGGAAGCGGAATTGCTGCCTGACGGTCACTCCGCCACCTCCTCAGCGCTCATGGTGTCGTCGGCCGCTACGTCGTCCCCCAGGGGCTCAGAGACCGGCTCACAGCCCCTGTGCGCGGGCAGGTAGGCCGACCGGGGCGGATGGGCGTCGAAGTAACCGGACTGTGAGCCGGGCTCGGCAGTCACAACTCACCACCTCCCCGGGGGACTTCGCACACGGGCGCATGCTGTTGCCGCAGGATCGCAACATCCGTCAGCGCCGACTCATCCCGGTACCAGCCACCCCCGGGAAGGCCGACACGCAGAGCAGCGCTCGCCATGGCGTCCAGCCGGATGCACTCGGAGCACTCCCGCTGCGCCGTTGGCTTGGTGGCCGTCTCAGGCAGCATCGGTCAGCCCCTGGGAGACGGAACGGCCCAGAACCGGGCCCAGCGCGCTGCCGTCGGTCTTCCCCTTGTCCGGACAGGTCTCACTGCCGCACTCGCAGAACGGCCAACCGTTGGGCGTGCCACGGACGCCACCCCGCGACTTCTCGAAGAACAGCGGGTCATAGTCCGCCTGAATAGCCGCCATCTCCGCCGGACTGACCGTCCTTCGACGCCGGGTCGGAGTACTGGGTTGCGCTGCTGCGGGCATGACTGGCTCCCGTGGCTCACGGATATCTCTGGATGAGAGATCAACGTAAGACCCTGCGGGGCCGCTAGCCAGGATCTTTCCTGTTACCGAAAGAACTCGTCTCGGATGCCCTCAACCATGGTCCGCATCTCGTTCCCGTGGACAGCTACGGCGTCGAACTGAGCAAAGGTCGAGAGGTATACCTGAACGTCCCTCGGGTCACGCGTGGTGATCTCTGAGTGGAACGTCTCAACAATCACTAGCCGGTCGTCGTGGGCGCTGAAACAGGTCATCGGGAAGTTAGGCATCTGTCGGTCGAGAGGTACAACTCCGATGGTGACATTGGGGAGTCGGGACAGAGATACAAGCCTATCCATCTGCGTGCCCATAATGGCCGGCGCTCCAATGCGCCAGCGCAGCACGTGTTCGCAGATGACGAAATGAAACGACCTACGCGTGTCATAGAGCGCTGTCTGCCGCTCAAGTCGTGCGGCAATAGATTTTGCCTTGGCTTCGTCGGTCAGCTCGGGCTTCATCGCGAACAGCGCAGAGACGTATTCGGCGCTTTGGAGTAGGCCAGGGATCAACTGGCCCTGAAATAGCCTGAGAGTGCCCGTCTGAGCTTCTATGGCCCGGATGGCTTGTTGGTGCTTCCAGTGGCCCATGCGGCGCAGCTCACGCCATGCCGTGGCCTCTGTGGCTGCCGACCTGGCTTGGGCCAGGAACTCCGCCTTGGCGGCCTCTGACACCCCGATGGCCGTCAGAATCAGCTCTACGTCCTGCACGGTGGGCAGAACTCGGCCATTCTCGATCTTCGACAGCTTGGCCGGAGACATGGAAGCCCTGCGGGCAATGGCCTCTGCGGTCTTATCCGCAGCGATCCGAAGTGCCCGCAGGGCCGTCCCCAAGCTGTGCTGCTGCTCCTCGCTCAAGCGGCCACGTAATCCGCGAAGGGCACGGCATGAGCCAGGGCAATATTCCGATACCGGCGATACTCGTCCAGCCGGTCATCCGGCAGCAACTCGCCGCCAATAAACTGTCCGGCCTCGGTATAGTGCATTCGGTAGATCCGGGCGTCATCGAACAGCCAGAAGTCGTGATTTGGCAGCCCAGCGACAGCCTGTCGTGCCGTGTCGATGATTCCGATGGACTCCCCGGCCTTGATGTTGCCGGGATACGAAGCCATCTGATAGCGCAAGTAGTCGCTCAGCGGAGAGCTGAGGACGTGCACTCGGCCAACCTGCTTTCCGAGGTCAGTCATGGATCGCACCCATGGATTATCTGAGCGCTTCGCTGGCAGTCCTTTGCCTGCCAGGAAGTCGGAGAATTCCTGTCGCTCTGCGTCTACGTCATACTCGGCCAGCGTCTCCAATCGGAACGCCGTCCGATCGAATGTCTGAAACAGTCGGCCGAAGTCCTCACCCCTGAGCACGGAGGTGCGCCTCCAGTCGCGTGCGGAAGTAGTTATCCAGCACCGCTTCGGGGACCTCGACCGCCGACTCACCTGCGGGCAAGTTCAGCTCCGCCAGTCGCGCCGGGTCAGTGATCACGTAACCCTGAACCACGTACTTCCCCTCCTCGGTGCCCCACAGCGTTGGGCACGTCCCATCGTTGCAGGACCCTTCCCCGGACAGCCAGCGCAGCATCATGTGCCCCCTTGCGTCGTAAGTGGTTCCTGTCTCGTTCGATGCTCCCGAGACGCCGGGACCATCGTCAAGGACCAGGGCTTTCCAAGACAGGAAAGGTCAGCCGGACCGCCGATACCCCCCGGTCATAAATTCGCGGCGGCGTGCGCGGGCATGGGGGCCGGGTCCCCAAGGCTCATGCGCCCAGAGATTGACCCACCCCCCGGTACCCCACTGACCAGCAAAAAAACGGCACCACACCTAGCGTGCGTGCGGCGAGCTGGGGCCGGGATCGCCGGCAGCCACGGTCGGGAACTTTCGCAGCGCCCCTCAAACCGGCCGGATGAACAGCCAGAACGGCAGCTTGCGATACGACTGCACCGTACGACTCGGCACAGTAGACACGGTGGTGCTGCCCGCGCCAGGTGGTGTCCCGGGGCGGGGCGAAGGTTCAGGGTCGGACTCCCGGCACGGTCGCTGAGCTTGCCGGGGCTTCTTCATGCCCGCGCGTTACCGCCAACCAGTGTGATCGTTTGACAGGGCATGCTTACTTCAAAGCGCGCCCTCGTCGCACTGGCCGTTCTCGCTGCCGGTCTCGCCGCTGCCACACCCGCCAGTGCGGAACCCCGGAAGCCCCTAGTCAACAACCCCCTCATCACGATCATCGGCCTTGAGGAGACACAGAACAACGCTCTGGAACACGCCCTGCTCCAGACACTCGTCAACGGGGACTCGGTCGGATGGGCAAACCCGCAGCAGATCACCCCGCTTCTCGGGACAGCCACGGCGGAGACGGGGTCGCCAACAACGGCACTGCTGCAGGCACAGATCAACAAGGACTTGGCAAATCTTGGTCTTGCCTCCCCAAGTCCCGCAACGCAGGGGCGCTGACCGTCGCACCTGGGCCAAGGACTGCACCCGCCCGCCAGCTCCCGCGCAAACGCTCCGATCAGCCATGCGAGAGTTTTCCCTCCCTGCCGCTCAGAGCGGGACGAGCAGGGGAGGCACCCGCCTGGGGTGGCACTGACAGTGCTGACTGCCATCATCGGCCCCATGAACCCACCCACCTGGTACCACGATGGTCAGCTCTCCCTGGCTCGGCAGCGCATGGCTCAGGCTCACGCCATCCTGACGCGGGTTGAGGACGAAATCCCGATCGGCGCACCGGCCACTGACCGACTCCAGCAGGCTCGCGCAGAAGCATGGGCGGCAGAGCGGGTGTTCGCCGAACGGTTCATGGAGCTTGACCGCACGGACGGCCGGGCGTAGCTGAGCGTCACGGTCGCCGAGCGTTCCACAAACGATGGTTAGTGGAACGGTCGCGCCGGACCCCTGATCGAGGCTCAGATCCGTTCCAAAAGTCGTTCCAGAACATGCCCGAAACCCCTTGAGTTTCGGAACGAGTTTTGGAACGATCGGGGTATGACGACGAACAAGACCACCGGCCACCTGATCGGCTACGCCCGAGTCTCCACCGACGACCAGGACGCACAGCTCCAGCACGACGCGCTGACCGAGGCCGGCTGCTCCCGGATCTTCACCGACAAGGCCAGCGGGAAGAACACCGACCGGCCCGAGCTTGCCGCCGTTCTGGACTACCTGCGCCCCGGTGACAGCCTGGTCGTCTGGAAGCTGGACCGTTTCGCCCGCTCGCTCATCGACCTTGTGACCACCGTGGACGCCCTGACGGCGCGCGGAATCGGCTTCAAGGTCCTGACCGGCGCACTGGCCAGCATCGACCCGAACACCCCGGACGGACGGCTCATGCTCCAGGTGGTCGGCGCCATGGCGGAGTTTGAGCGGAGCCTGATCCAGGACCGCACCCGCGCCGGTCTCGAAGCCGCCAAGGCCCAGGGGCGAACCGGCGGACGGCCCAAGGCCATGACCCCGGACATGCTCGCCGCCGCACAGCGCCGCAAGGCCGCCGGAGAGTCCTACGGAGAGATTGCCAAGGCTCTGGGGGTCGGCAAGGGCACCGTGCACCGGGCGCTGACCGCCGAGTAGGCGCAGCAAGCCACAGAGGACCACCTACAGGCTTCGTAGGTGGTCCTCTGGCATTCCTACTCTCAACCCGTCAGAGGGTCGTACGTGGCTCTCCAGGGGGTCACGCGGTGAGCGCCACGCCCCGCCAACCCTCATAGCCGGACAGCTTCCGGCGAGCACCGAACCGCTTGTCCATAGCCGCGAACAGCACAGTCTTGCCCGTCCGAGCACCCAGCGACCGAGCAAGGGCAGGCTCAGCCAGGCTGAATGCCTCCCACACGGCCGACGTGCGCACATGCTCAGTTCGCGGCGCAGCGGACAGGCCAGCCACCCAATCGGCGGGATCACGCATCGGAGCGCGAAAAGCATCGAACTGCGAAGCCAGCCGCAGGAGATGAGTGGCGCGGCCATCGTTGGCGGTCAAGATCTCGCTGGCCACCGACTCCATGCCCTTGATCAACTCCAGTGGAACCGTCATCGGCGGAACGATCATCGCGTCAGCCTGACGGCGCAGCGCAGCAGCCGACCGCTCGACCAGCGCTCGCACCTCGGGGGCCACGATACGAACATCCAACTCCGCCGACCTTGCCTGACGGTCCAACTCGGCGTGTTCTTCGGCAAGTTGCATGGCATCGTGGTTCTCGCAGCGGAGCCAAAACGCAAAGTCAGCCAGCCACTGACCCATGCCGCTTCGGATCTTCGGCAGGTCGCGCCACTCGCCAGCGAGGGTTACCCACTGCGTACCACTCCAGAGGAACGGGACCTGCGGACTTCCAGGCGCCACGGCAAGCGCGGCAGCCTCCAGCGCGCGGCGAGCGAGCGTGTCGTCTATGTACTTGCCCAAAATCAAGCCTCTCTCGGCCGTGTTCACGTCATCTCATCCCCGCTGTCTAACCCGCAGGTGACCCAAGGTGAGCCAAGGTGAGCCAAGATGCCCAGAAAGCCATCCTGGAAGTGAGTCTGCGGGACAACATAACAGCAGGTCAGAGCATCATTAGGTGAACAGAGAGGATCAATCAACCTATTATCCGCTGTTGGGCAAACCTGAAACGGGGTCCGGACCGTCATTCGTCATCCCGTGCGTCAGCCGGAGCGTACGGCCAACGTCTGACAGAAGCCCTGCACGCCCGTCTGCGGGCACGAAGAAGCCCCGCCGGACCACTAAGGGCCAGACGGGGCTATGGGGACCGCTATGGGGCGGCTAGGGGCTACTCCAGTTCGTCTAGCGCTATAGCTGCCAGCTCGGCTTCCGCAGGATCAAGCTCGCGCCACCATGCCGGGCCCTCGAAGGCAATCGACAGCCGCGACGGGTCGAACCGCTTAGGTGCCTTCGGTGCCGGAGGTGATATCACCACCCGTGCACCCAGGTCGGTGAGCAAGCCCCGTCGCCCCTCCTCCTCATCCCGCCGGTTCCACTCGTCCGAAACGGTGCCCCCAGCGTCAACCCAGCGCCCTTCGGCATGTTCGGCTTCCGCGCGCAGTTCTGCTTCTCGGCGCTCAAGCGCGTTCAGTTGCCCGATGGCGATCCGCGCTGCCGCCCCGTCGGGGGAAAGGTGCACCAGGTTCCCCGCCAAACGCTCAATCTGCATTGTCACCTCGGAGAGTTGGAGTACCGCGCTGCCGTCGGGCTCCAGCCAGCGCATCAGGTTGAACCGACCGAACCGCTTCAGGTACTCGGCGGTCACCATCGCTTCGACTGGCCCGGCCACAATCACGTTCGGCCTGTGGGCGCCCTGCTTGCCGACACCAGCGCGGCAGACATAGGTGCTGTAGTCCTTCCCGCCTACTTCTCGGCGCTGGCGGTACATCGGCCCGTCGCACTCAGAGCAGCGCGCCACGTGGAGCAGGAGTGCCTTGCCGCTGCGCTCTACGCCGCGTCCCTTGGCCTTCTGGTCGATGACAGCGCGCACAGCAGACCACGTCGCGCCGTCCAGGATGGCGGGGCCGGCAGAGACGGGCTGTCCCTCAGCGTCCAGGACCGGCTGATTGGTCAGTGCACCCCGCTTGGAGCCCGGGACGGCCTGAACCAGCCAGCCACGGACGGCAGGCGTGTAGAGCACATCCCGCAGGGTCGTAGAGTGCCATCGCTGGCCCCTCAGCTTGCGTCCGTCGCGCTGGCGGGCGTGCTCAGCCGGGGGCAGTACGCCACGTGCGTTAAGGTCCCGAGCCAGGCCGGTCAGCGACGCCCCGTGGTTGATGAGCCGTTCGGCACACTCGCGGACGACGCCAGCGGCGGTCTCATCGATGGCCCAACGCTTGTTGTTCACCGGTCCTTCGACCGCGTAGCCGTACGGTGCGAGGCCCCCCAGGTGGTTGCCGCGCGCCCGGAAGTGATCTTTAGATGCCTGGATGCGGGAAGTGATCATGTCCCGCTCGTACTCGGCGAATGCAGCAAGCACGTTGATGATGATCGATGCGTTCTCTGGCGACACCACACCGTCAGCCGTGACGATCGTCGTCCGGGTGGAGTCCGCAGCCCTCAGCAAGCGCTGAAACTCCAAGACACTCCGGGCGTACCGGTCTAGCTTCGCGGCCAGCACGTAGTCAGCGCGGGGGAGCCAGGCCAACACCTCGCGCATGCCGGGCCGATCTTCCAACTTCGTCGCGCCCGATACGTTGGTGTCGGTCGCGACGTGGATCACTTCCCATCCGCGCTGTGCGGCGTACGCCTTGCATGCACTGATCCGGTGGTCAGGTGCCTCCTCAGCGAACAGCCGGGACAGGCGGTCGTATATGACGACGGTTGGCATGGTGGCCCTTCTCTTGGTCGGATTGGGCCACGGCCCGGTGCAGTGTACGTGCACGGTTATGCGAGTCACCCGGGCGGCTGCGGCACGGTGCACGCGAATACCGCGGCCGATGTGCCGGTCCGGCTCGAAGCACTCGGCTCGATGGCCGGGTTGGAGCGACGGGCGGTGCACAGCCAACTGCGCGCCGCGCTGGACGTGGTGATCCACCTGGTGCGTGACCAGCGGACCGGTCGGCGGCGAGTGGCAGAGCTGCACACGCTGGCCGGTGATGCCACCGGCCTCGCCGTCACGGTTCCGGCCGCGCTCTTCGGCGCGGACGGTTCGGTGGCCCGAGGGCCCGGTTGGGAGCGGTTGGCGCAGCTGTGCACGGCGCGCGGCGTCGTGCTGGATGGGAGGCAGTGATGACTGGACTTCAGCTTCGACTCGCGCTGGCTGTGCTGCTCTGCGCGATGGCGGCCATGGCGTGGTCGCGGTTGGACCGGCGGACGTTCCTGAGGCGGCGGTCCAGGGCTGTGCTGGAGCACTCGGGCGGCTCGGGGGTGCTGGTTCGGATCGGTGTGCGGCGATTGCGCCGGCTCCTCGCTCCGGGTGCGCCTCGACCGCGCTGGCTGGTCCCGGAACTCCTGCTGCTGCCCTGCGGATCGGTTGCCGGGTACGGCCTGCACTCGCCGGTGCCGCCCGTGGTCGCGGTGTTGCTGGTCTTCCCCAGCTGTCGCTGGCGTGAGCGGCGCCGAGCGGTCCGGCTGGAGCGCGGCCGGGCTACCGCCGTCATCGAACTGTGCGCCGCGCTGGTGGGGGAGCTGCGCAGCGGCGCGACGCCCGAACAGGCGCTGGACAGCGTCACCGGTCCGGGGCGCGCGACGGCCGGTCTGCTGGAGCGGTTGGGCGAGGAGGCGGTGGCCCGGCTGGTGGCCGGCCGCTACGGGGCCGATGTCCCCGCCGCCCTGCGCTGGTTGGCAACGTTGCCCGGCGGTGGTGGTGGCTCCGCCATCGCGGCCTGTTGGCAGGTCACGGCGGACAGCGGTACCGGTCTGGCGCTGGCGCTCGAGCAGGTGGCCGAGGCCCTGCGGGCCGATCGTGCTCTGCGGGAGGAGGTCCGGAGCGAGCTGGCCGGGCCGCGGACCACCGCCGTCCTGTTGGCGGCCCTCCCGGTCTTCGGGTTGCTGCTCGGTGCCGCTCTTGGGGCGCAGCCGTTGGGGATCCTGCTGCACACTCCGTTGGGTTGGGGTTGCCTGGCGGTCGGTGCGGCTCTGGAGGTCGCGGGGCTGTGCTGGAGCGGACGGATCGTGCGTGGCGCGCTGGCCGACCTGGGCGTCGACGCCGGAGCGGTGGTGCGACCGGGTGGGCGCAGGCGGGGTCCGGACGGGGCGCGGGGCGCTCGGCGGCAACCGGCCGGGGCCGGCCGCCTGGGCGGGCCGAGCTCGACGGGTGGCAGGGCGGCTGGTCGGCGGGCGAGTTGCCGGTCCGGTGCCGGTGGTCGTGGTGGCAGAACGTCCCTGGCGGGCCGAAGGCGGCGGTCGTACCGGCGGACGCCGTTGGCCGGGAGCAGCTCCGGGTCCGCGTGGTGGCGACGCGAGTGTCTGCGGCAGCTGGGGTGCGCCTCCGGCCAGCCGGGACACAGCGGTCGGCACGGGGTGCTCGGCAGCGCGCTGGGGACGTCGTGATGGGCGTGGGCCCGGGCACGTACGTGCCGTCGACCCCTCCGGGTCTGTTGCCGCTGATGGTCCTGGCCGGGGCCTTCACACCACTGGTGCTGCTGGCCACGCTCGGCGGACGCTGGCTGCGTCGGCGGGCTCGGCGGCGGCGGGCGGTCCGGCTGGAGACAGCCGGTCGGCGCTGGAGCGGACAACTCCTCGGCGGTGCGGGTGAGCGCGGGTGGTCCGATGAAGCGTCGACCCGGGTGGGCCGACGGACGGCGGGAGCGCTCGCGACGACTCGGTCGGACCTGATGGCTCGGGCGGGCCGGGCGGGCGGCATGCACCGCGCGGCCGGGGACGGCAGACGGCCATGGCTGAGCGTCGAGTCCGCGGCGCCGGTGCTGGCGGGGCTGGGGGCGGCGGCGTTGCTGCCGAGCGCTTTCGGGGTCATGGCGGGAGTGGCGGCGGCGTTGTTGCTCCGGCGTCTGCTTCCGGTGATCCGCTCGGCTGACCGGCGGGCGGCGCGTGAGCAGGACCTGCTGCTGGCCCAGTTGCCGCTGACCGCGGAGCTGCTGGCTGCCTGCCTGGGATCGTCCGCCGCCCCGGCCCAGGCCGCGGAAGCCGTCGCGCGGACGATCGGCGACCCGATGCGGACACGCCTCAACGCGGTCTCAGCGGAACTGGCGCTGGGAGCGCCGCCGGCTGCCTGCTGGGAGCGGTTGGGGGACGAGTGTCCGGCCCTGGAGCCGCTCGCCCGTTGCTTGGTGCGGACCACCGTGAGCGGCGCGCCGCCTGCCGCCCCGCTCACGGGGCTGGCCCTCGCGCAGCGAGCGGCGGCCGGCCGTGCCGCCCACGCCCGGGTGCGTCGTGCCGGGGTGCTGGCGACCGCGCCGCTCGGGCTCTGCTTCCTGCCTGCGTTCGTCCTGATCGGCGTCGTTCCAGTGGTGGTGGGTCTGGCAGCGGCGTTCAGCCAGCGGTTGTGAGGCCGGGACGGGCTGCGGTGCAGGTGAATTGACGGGCTGTCGGATCTGTCGGATCTGTCGGGGCTGCGGGATCAGCGAGATCAGAAAACTCAGACGAGGTCGACCAGGTTGGCGATCTCCGAAGCGGAAGGAAATGCGAGCGATGAACGAGATGAACGGCGTCAACGCTGTCACCGACCGGAACGCGCCGGTCGTGACCTTCGTGGCCCTTCCCGGGCACGCGCGAGCGGCGCAGCTGCGGGCGGTGGTCGGCGGGCGGTGCGGGCCGCCGGCGGGCAGGCGCCCGTGGTTGCTCGGCAGTGCCGCTCCGCCGGTGCACCGCCGGCCGCGGCGGCGGTTGTGGGAAGGCGTGCGGAGTGTGTTTGGCCGGCTCGTTGCCTGGCACCGCCGGAGGTTTGCGGGAGCCTCGGATGTCGGCATGTCGACGGCCGAGTACGCGGTTGGCACGGTGGCGGCGTGCGGGTTCGCAGCGCTTCTCTACAAAGTGGTGACGAGCGGTGCGGTGAGTGGCGCGCTGGCGGACCTGCTGGATCGGGCGCTCCATGCGGTCTGACGTCGGCACGTTCGCGGGTGGGCCTGGTCCCCGGCTCAGGGTTCGCTTCAGGTGTCGCGGGTGGCTTCGCCGGGCTCGGGAAAGGCGGGAGGCCGGGTATGTGACGGCCGAGACGGCCGTGCTGCTGCCGACTCTCGTCGTGCTGACCAGCGTGCTCGTCTGGGGTGTGTTGACCGCGGCGGCGCAGCTGCGCTGCATCGATGCCGCTCAGGTTGGGGCGCGGACGGCGGCCCGAGGTGGGCGGGACGCCGTCGCCCGGGCGCAAGCCGCGGCACCGCGTGGGGCCACGGTCGAGGTCGCCGAGATCGGCGACACGGTTCAGGTGCTGGTGGAGGCGCAGTGCTTGGGGCCCGGGCGGTTGGCGTCCGCACTGTCGATGACGGTTTCGGCACGGGCCGAGGCCGTTCGGGAGGACCGGATCGGAAGGGAGCCGGGGTGATGGCGGTGAAGGTGGTGACGACGATCGTAGGGAAGGTGCTGCGGCTGGAGGGGAGGGCGGACGCCTCCACCTCGCCACCGCACTGGTGGAGGCCCACCGGAGGACAGACAGCGGCTGGGGAGACAGTGCTTGGGGAGGCCGACGCGGCCTCGGTGGATCGCGAGCAGGGATCGGCGACGGTCTGGTTGACGGCGCTCGCGTTCCTCGGGTGCGCGGTCTTCGGGGTGTCGCTGGCGCTTGGTGCGGTCCTGGTGGCTCGGCACCGCGCCGAGTCCGCGGCCGACCTCTCGGCCCTGGCGGCGGCCGACCATCTGCTGCTCGACGCCGATGGCGGCTGCGCCCGGGCGGCGGCGCTGGCGGTCGCGCAACGGGCCACGCTGGTCTCCTGCACGGTCGACCTCGGGACGGACAGCGTCCAGGTCCAGGTCGAGGTGCCGGTGCGCGGAGTGCGGTTGCCGATCGGCCCGGCGACCGCACGAGCGCGGGCCGGACCGATATGGGCCTTTGGTGGTCCGGAGGAGTCTGACGCCCCGTCCGCGTCCGGCGCCGGCCCGGTGGTGATGCGGCCCGCGGCAGTGCCTGCCGGTGCCGGGCGCGAACGCATCAGCGCCGGCCGGCTCCAACCCGGTCGGGTTGGAGCCGGTGGGGCCGGGGTTGCCGCGGGTGGCCGCGCTCCGTTGCACGCCCTAGGACTCCTTCGGTGCGCCGGCCAGCAGGGCGCTCAGCAGCCGGACCGCGCCGGCCTTGTCCAGCGGGTCGTTGCCGTTGCCGCACTTGGGCGACTGCACGCAGGACGGGCAGCCGCGCTCGCATTCACAGGCGGCGATGGCGTCCCGGGTGGCGGTGAGCCACTGCACCGCCCGGCGGAAGCCGTGTTCGGCGAAGCCGGCCCCGCCCGGGTGGCCGTCGTAGACGAAGACGGTCGGCAACTGGGTGTCGGGGTGCAGCGGGACCGAGACGCCGCCGATGTCCCAGCGGTCGCAGGTCGCGAAGAGCGGCAGCAGGCCGATCGAGGCGTGCTCGGCGGCGTGCGCGGCGCCGGGCAGCTGGTCGAAGGGGATCAGCGCGTCCAGCAGTTGCTGCTCGGTGACGGTCCACCAGACCGCTCTGGTCCGCAGCGTCCTGGGCGGCAGGTCGAGCTTGGACTCGCCGAGGATCTCGCCGGTGGAGATCCGTTTGCGCAGGAAGCCGACCACCTGGTTGACGACCTCGACCGAGCCGAAGTTGAGCCGGCCCTCGCCCCAGGCCGCGGTGCGGTCGGTGGTCAGGACGGAGATGGTCGTGGTGTCGCGAGCTGCGGTGGTGTAGCTGGGGTTGGCCGGTTCGACCAGGGCGACCGAGGTCTCCAGGTCGAGCTCCCGGACCAGATAGGTCCGGCCTTGGTGGAGATGGACGGCTCCGGTGTGCACGGTGGTGTGCGCCGCGGCGGCGTCGACGGTGCCCAGCAGTCGACCGGTGGAGGCCTCGACGATCTGGACGGGGTTCCCGCCGCTGCCGCGCAGGTCGACGGCGTCGACGGCGCGTTCACGGCGGGTCCAGTACCAGGAGCCGTCGGTCCGGCGGCGCAACAGCCCGCGCTGTTCCAGGACCGGCAGCAGCTGAGCGGTCGAGGGGCCGAACAGCTCCAGGTCGTCAGGCCCGAGCGGGAGTTCGGCGGCAGCCGCGCACAGGTGCGGGGCCAGCACATGCGGGTTGTCGGGGTCGAGCACGGTGGCCTCGACGGGGCGGGCGAACAGGGCCTCGGGGTGGTGCACCAGGTAGGTGTCCAGCGGGTCGTCGCGGGCGATCAGTACGGCAAGGGCTCCCTGGGACTCCCGTCCGGCCCGTCCGGCCTGCTGCCAGAGGGAGGCTCGGGTGCCGGGATAACCGGCCAGCAGCACCGCGTCCAGGCCGGAGACGTCGACCCCCAGTTCCAGGGCGGAGGTCGAGGCGAGACCGAGCAGTCGCCCGGAGTGCAGGTCGCGTTCCAGCGCGCGGCGCTCCTCGGGCAGGTAGCCACCGCGGTAGGCGGCGATCCGGTTGGCGAGCGGGGCGTCGAGGTTGTCCTGGGCCTGCAGCGCGACCAGTTCGGCGGCGCGTCGGGAGCGTACGAAGGCCACGGTGCGGGTGCCGGCCGCCACCAGGTCGGTCAGCAGGTAAGCGGCCTCGGTGGTGGCGGTCCGCCGCACGGGGGCGCCGTGCTCCCCGACGTGTTCGGTGAGTGGCGGCTCCCACAGGGCGAAGACCAGTGGGCCGTGCGGGGAGGCGTCGTCGGTCACCGCGACGGCGGGCAGGCCGGTGAGTCGCTCGGCGGCCGCGGCCGGGTCGGCCACGGTCGCGGAGGCGAGCAGAAAGGCGGGATCGGATCCGTAGCGGCGGCAGAGCCGGCGCAGCCGGCGCAGGACCTGGGCGACATGGGAGCCGAAGACGCCCCGGTAGCTGTGGCACTCGTCCACCACCACGTAGCGCAACGCCTTCAGGAAGGAGGACCAGCGGGCGTGGGCCGGCAGGATGCTCCGGTGCAGCATGTCCGGGTTGGTGAGCACGTAACTCGCGTACTGACGGACCCACTCGCGTTCCTGCGGCGGGGTGTCGCCGTCGTAGAGCGCGGCGCGCACCCGGTCCGGGGCGAGTTCGGCGGCCCGGCGGCGCTGGTCGGCGGCCAGTGCCTTGGTCGGTGCCAGGTAGAGGGCGGTGGCGCCGCGCCCGTTCGGGGCTTCGGTGCCCTCCAGCAGGTCGCTCAGCACGGGCGCCAGGTAGCCGAGCGACTTGCCCGAGGCGGTTCCTGTGGCGATCACCACAGTTTGGCCCGCTTTGGCCAGTTCCATTGCTTCGGCCTGGTGGGCCCAGGGCCGGTCCACGCCGGTTTCCGCGGCTGCGGCGCGGATCTCGGGGCGGATCGAGTCGGGCCAAGGGGCATGGCGCGCCTGGCGCGCGGGGAGATGCTCCGTATGGGTGAGTCGGTCCGAGCGGCCCCGGCTGGCGACCAGGGTGTCGAGCAGGGTCTCGGGCGGGCGATGGCTGGGCGGCATGAAGACCCAGTGTGTCACTGGAGTGACGGACAATCGCGGCAAGCCATCGTGCGGGCATGCTGCCAGGTGGTTGAATGAGGCGGTGGCGGCCAGTTGGCCGGACCGGCGGCACCTGGGCCGGTCACTCGGCCATGCGGTGGAGCCGGGCAGGCGTCCCAAACGCCTGCGCGGTGGCGGCCGTCTGGTCGGGATCGGCAACCGAGAACGGCCGATGCCGCCCGACTCGCCGTAGAACGCAATTGACGTAGCAAGGCAAGGTGCTGGAGGTTCCGTGGACCTGTCCCTGTCGACCGAAACAGTCGGCGATCGCACAGTCGTCAAGGTTGGCGGCGAGATCGATGTGTACACCGCTCCTAAGCTTCGCGAGCAGCTGGTCGAGCTCGTCAACGACGGCAGCTACCACCTGGTCGTCGACATGGAGGGCGTCGACTTCCTGGACTCGACCGGTCTGGGCGTCCTCGTGGGCGGCCTGAAGCGGGTGCGTGCGCACGAGGGCTCGCTGCGCCTGGTCTGCACCCAGGAGCGCATTCTCAAGATCTTCCGCATCACCGGGCTGACCAAGGTGTTCCCGATCCACTCCTCGGTGGCGGACGCCGTCAGCGCGACCGACTGACTCGGCGGACCCTGAGCCGCCCCGCCGGGGCGGCTCAGGGTCACCGTCGTGGTCCGCCGTGCCCGTACGGTCGGGTGCCTGCCGACAGACCGTCAGCAGGCGGCTTCCCCATGTTCGGTGGTGTCCTGCCGGGCAGAGCTCAGGACGCCTGGTTCAAGCGTGGCCCTTGGGTGGCGGCACCGAAGAGGTGGCACCAGAACAGCCGAGGCGGTAGCACCGGAGACAACTCCGAGAGGGAGAGATGGCAACCGTCGAACTGCGATTCAGTCCCCTTCCCGAGCACGTGCGCACGGCACGGCTGGTGGCGGCAGCGGTGGCCAGACGCGCGGGTGTGGACGAGTCGGTGCTCGACGAGCTCCGGCTCGCGGTCGGCGAGGCATGCTCCCGCGCGGTCGGCCTGCACCAGCACGGTGGCCTGGGTGGCGCGGTCCGGGTGGCGTTGACCGACCAGGAGAAGCGTTTCGTCATCGAGGTCGGTGACGGAGCCGGGACGCTCAGCGAGTTGGCCGCGTCGAGCGAGGACGAATCCGCAGACGGCTCCGACGACACCCTGGGCCTCGCGGTGATCACCGGGCTGGTCGAGGACGTCGAGGTCGGCCGGGACGAGGCCGGTGGCCTGATCCGGATGAGTTGGCCGGTGCAGCCGGCCTGACGGTGTCTGATCGGCCAGGCCTGCGCTTGGCCGGACGCCTGCCGGACGCACACCCGTGCAGCCCAGCGGTTGCCGCTCGTGCAGCCCGGCGGTTGCCGCTCGTGCGGCCCGGTGGCCGGGGTCGGTGAGGCCGCCGGGGCCGGCGTGAAGGGCGGGGTTCCTGGCGCGTGAAGTGACGCGAATAAACGAACGGGCCATCAGAAGAATCATGGGCGGTGGCGGAAAACACCCGGGTTTGGGGCCCCCCCCAGATTGTTTGGGGTGTCTGCCGCACCCGGTCTATATAAATACGTCGATGAGTACTACACAAGCCTCTGGGTATA